>NZ_JBHJRC010000016.1:0-59096 GCF_042261735.1 Kitasatospora sp. NPDC056327
ATCACACATAAATATCGGTGTTTATCATGCTTTTTCGGGTCGCGGACCACCCTGCCGCGCCTTTACTGCGCTTGTTTTTCCCCGGGACGGGGGGTGCGCCGGCCCCGCGCACCGCCCGTCACCGCCCGCGGCCCCGCCCCCGTCCCCGCCGAGGCGCTCCCCCACGCGCCGGCCGGACGCGGAAGGGCCCCGGTCCACCGGCGGCACCCCCGTCGCCCGCCGGTGGACCGGGGCCCGGATCGAGGGGGCCCGTCCGGCCCGTCTTCGGTCCCGCTGCCCGTCCGTTCCCGTGTCCCGCCCGTTCCGCCCGGTCCGTTCCGTTCCCGGTCGCGGCCGTCCCCGTGCCGTGGCGGCCCTACTGCTTGCCGCCGCTCGCCGCGACCGGGCGGGACCGCAGCAGGGCCCGGGCCGGCAGGGCCGTCGCGGCCAGGCAGAGCACCACCGCCCCGGCGGCCAGCGGTACCGCCGTCCCGGCCGGGACGTGCGGCGCGGCACCCGTGAGGCCCCGGGTGATCGGCACCAGGGTGACCCAGGCGATCACCGCCCCGACGCCCAGACCGGTCGCGGCCACCAGCAGCGCCTCCCAGCGCATCATGTGGCGCACCTGCCGCCGGGTGGTGCCGGCCAGCCGGAGCAGCGCGACCTCCCGGCGCCGGTCCAGCACCATCATGACCAGGGTGTTGGCGGCCGTGACGGCGGCGAAACCGCCCAGCACACCGGCCATCACCGTGTTCGCCCAGGCGCCCATCTCCTGGGCCTTGTCCGCCTGCGCCGCGTAACCCGCCCGGTCGGTCACCTGCAGACCGGGGACCCCGAGCCCGGACAGGCCCCGGGCGACCGCGGCCCGGTCGGCGCCGGGAGCGTCCGCGACCAGCACCCGGGTGTCGTACGAGGTGGTCGAGTGCGCCGCGACCGCCGCCCGCGGCAGCAGCGCCTGGCCGAAACCGAGGCCGCGCTCGTAGGTGGCGACCAGCTGCGGCTTCACCTCCGTGCCGTCGCCGAGCCAGAACGGCACCCGCTGGCCGACCTCGACGCCCAGGCTCTCGGCCAGAGCGGCGTCCAGCGCGACGGTGTCCGCGGCGCGGCCCAGGTCGGCCAGCGAACCGCCGCGCACCCCCAGGTCGAGCACCCGGGGCAGCCGGGAGGGATCACCGGTGACGCCGAGCGCGGTGGCGGAGAGCAGCTGGTCGCCGTCCCGGTAGACGATGCCGGTGTTCAGCACACCGACCGCCGCCTCCACCCCGGGCACCCCGGCGGCCCGTTCGACCACCCCGGGGGTGCCGGGCAGACCGGCCACGGCCGGTGCCCCGGCGGGCAGACCCGGCCCGGTCGAGCCGAGCACGTGGTCGGCGACGATGCCGGTGCGCACCTGCTCGCCGGTCTCGTGCCGCAGGCTGCTCTGCATGAACAGCAGGGTGCCGCAGAAGGCGGTGACCATCGCGATCGGCGTGATCGCGGAGGCCAGCCGACGGGAGTTGGCACGGGTGTTGTCGGCGGCCAGCGAGCCGGTCGGGCCGCCGGCCCGCAGCGGCAGGCCGAGCACCTCGGCCGCGAGCCGGGCCACCCACGGCCCCAGCAGCGCCACCGCGACCAGGAAACTCATGACCACGCCGAGCGCGGTGTTGGCGGCGTCGGCGCCGTCCAGCTTCGCGGCGACCACCGCGAGCACCGCACCGCCGACGGCGAAGAGCACGCCCACCAGGGTGCGGACCAGACCCGGCCGGGAGGGTTCGACGGCGGCGGCGCCGAGCGCCTGGCTCGCCCGCATCTTCGCCGGGCCGCGCGCCGCGACGTAGCCCGCCGCGAGGGCGGCCAGCGTGCAGGCGGCGACCGCGACCAGCATCGGCACCGGGCCGACGGACAGCTCGACGTCGGCCGGGACGGCGCCGCGTTCCACCATCCCGTCGAACCACCAGCGGGCCAGGCCCAGGCCGGGCAGCACGCCGAGCGCGGCGGCCAGGGGCGCGACCAGCATCGCCTCGGTGGCGATGGTGCGGCGGATCTGGCTCGGAGTGGCGCCGACGGCGCGCAGCAGGGCGAACTCCCGGGCCCGCTGACGGACCGCCAGGGCGACGGTGGAGACGACCACGAACACGGCGGTCATGGTGGCGGTACCGCCGAAGGAGCCGCCGATCGCGATCAGCATGACCTTCGCCTCGGTGAGCACCGGCTGCTCGGCCGAGCCCCGGCCCTGACCGCTCAGCACCTCGGCGGCGCCGCCCACGGCCTGCTCGACCTGCGCGGTCAGGGTCTTGCGGTCCACGCCCTCGCGGGGCTGGACGGCGATGGCGTCCACCCGGCCGGGGTGGCCGGAGAGGTGGTCGGCCTGCTGGTCGGCGAACCAGACCGTGGCACCCGCGGGCTGCGGGGCGGCGAGGCCGGAGATCCGGTAACTCCCGCTGCCGCCGGGGGCGGTGAGGGCCACCGTGCCGCCGGGGGCGAGGTTCGCGGAGCGGGCGGTGCCGGCGTCCAGCACGACCTCGCCGGCGGCCGGGGCACGGCCCTCGACCAGGCGGTCCTGCGACCCCGCGATGCCGAGCGCGGCGAAGCCCCGGCCGGTGACCGCGCCGACCGTCCCCGGCAGCCCGGCCCCCGGGGGCGCCGCGCTCTGCAGCGGGAAGGAGGTGTCCGGGCGGGCCGCCGCGACCCCCGGCTGGGCAGCGATCCTGGACACCAGCCCGGCGTCCACCCGGGCCCGCTCGGGCAGCGGCTGCTCGTGGGTCTCCTTCTCGTCGTTGATCTTGTAGGCGATGGTGACCTGCGGGTCGGCGGCCACCACGACCGGCGCCTCGGCGTACCGGACGGTGGGCACCGAGGCCGTGAGCCCGGTCTGCAGCAGCGTGCCGCAGGCCATGATCACCGCGGCGCCGAACAGCAGCGCGACGAAGGTGCCGACGAAGGAGGCGGGGCGGAAGCGCACCGAGGCGCGGGCGAGTCCGTTGCTCATGCCGCGGTCCTCAGCGGGCGCGCCGTCAGCGCGACCATCCGGTCGGCGATCGTCTGCGGGTCCGGCCGGTAGAGCTCACCGGCGGGCAGGCCGTCGGCCAGGAAGACCACCCGGTCGGCGAACGAGGCGGCCACCGGGTCGTGCGTCACCATGACGACGGTGGCCCCCATGGTGTCGACCGCGCGCCGCAGCAGCCCGAGCACCTCGTGCGCGGTGTTGGTGTCCAGCGCGCCGGTCGGCTCGTCCGCGAACAGCACGTCCGGGGAGGTGATCAGCGCCCGGGCGATCGCCACCCGCTGCTGCTGACCGCCCGACAGCTGGCCCGGCCGCCGCCGGCCGTGCTCGCCGAGACCGACCTGCGCCAGCAGCTCCCGGGCCCGGCCCCGGTCCTGGCGCTCCCCGGCGAGACGCTGCGGGAGCAGCACGTTCTGCAGCACCGTCAGCGAGGGCAGCAGGTTGAAGGACTGGAAGACGAAGCCGATCCGGCTGCGGCGCAGCCTGGTCAGCCGGTCCTCGCTCAGCCGGGTGATCTCCTCACCGCCGAGGAAGACCTCGCCGGAGGTCGGACGGTCCAGACCGGCCGCGCACTGCAGGAAGGTGCTCTTGCCCGAGCCCGACGGACCCATCACGGCGGTGAACGAGCCGCGGTCGAGCACCAGGTCGATGCCGCGCAGCGCGTGCACGGTCTCCTCGCCACGGCCGTAGCTGCGCCGGACGCCGCGCAACTCGATCGCGGCGTGGGCGGCGGACCGCCCGGTCGGCTCGGGCGCGGGGCGGGAACGGCGGGGTGCCATGGTGGGGCCTTCCTTCGTGGATCGTCGCTGCTCTTCGACGTGTTCCAGGCTAGGAAGACGGGGTGCGGCGGACCATGGAGGCCGCTGGCGGACCGGGGGTGGGGTTATCCCCCCGGAGGGGCTGCGGGTGGCCCCGGGGCGGGACGGCTGTGGGGGGCTTCGGCGGTGGGGGGCTTCGGCGGTGGTGGGCTTCGGCGGTGGGGGGCGGTGGATCGGCGTGGTGGGCGGTGGTGGACGGGTGGCGGTCGGGGGCCAGGTCGCGACTGTCGGCTGCGGGCGGCGTCCCGTCGCCCGGTCGGCCCGACCCGGGCGGCACCGGTCACCGGGCGGCGGCGGCCACCGGGCAGGACGCGGGTCCGTGCGCCGGCGTCCGTACGCCGGTCCGCGCGCGCCCGGCCCGTCGGCCCGCCGCCGGGGTCGCGCCCCGTCCGTCCGCGCCGTTCGGTCGCGCCGTTCGGTCGCGCCGTTCGGTCGGCCGCACCGCGTCGCGCCCGTCGACGGCCGGCCCGGCCCCGGGGCGCGGATCCCGGGGCGCGGGGCGCGCCCGCCCCGGCCCGCCTCCGCCGCCCCTCGTCGTGTCGGCCGTGCGGGTCAGATCTCCTCCGCCCCGACGCCCTCGTAGGCGGCGCGCAGCTGGGCGACGACCGGGTGGGCGGGGTCGAGGGCGGTGCCGTCGACGGCGGCGAGCGGGCGGACGCCGGCACCCGCGTTCACGGCGACCGCGGCAGTGAAACGACCCAGGTCGCCCGGGGTGACGGGCTCTCGCCGCTGCGGGCCCGGGTGGGCGGCGGCGAGCAGGGCGGCGGTGACGCCGGGCAGGGCCTCGGCGTCCGGCCAGACCAGCGCCCGCCCGTCGTGGAGGGCGAGGTTCCAGGTGGCGCCCTCGGTGATCCGGCCGGCGTCGTCCAGCAGCAGCGCGTCGTCGTAGCCGTCGAGCTGGGCCTGCCGGCGCTGGTGCAGCAGCCCGAACAGGCCGACGTGCTTCACCTGCGGCAGCTCGCGCCGGTGGGCGACGGTGCGGACCCGCAGCGGCCCGGGCACCGCGGCGGGTGCCGGACGGGTGGTGACCAGCAGGTGCGGCACGGCGGGTGCGGCGGGCCGCTCCAGGCCGAGCCCCGGATCGAACACGGTGACCCGGACGATCACCGGCGCGCCGTCGGCGGGCAGCACCCGGCGGATCCGGGCGCGGACGTCCGCGCGGTCCAGTTCGGCGCCGAACACGATCCGGCAGTCGCGGACCAGCCGGTCCAGGTGCAGGGCCAGTCCACGGGCGCGGCCGGCCTCGGCGCGCAGGGTGGTGAAGTGGCCGTAGTTGAGCAGGCCCAGGGCCGCCAGCCGGGCGGGGTCGGCCGGGCCGCCGTCGATCTCGATGTCTGCCATGGTGCCGAGTCTCCCAGGGGCGAGGGCGAGGACGGGGGGCGAAGTGCAGGGACCGGGGCGGGGATGGGGGCGGGGGCGGGGCAGGGCGGGGTTCGGGCACCGCGGGGGTGGCCGCAGTGCCGTCCGTCGTGCGGCGACGGTGCCCGTCCGGACGACGGGTTTCCGGCTAGCCGACGAGGGCCGTTCTCGGCAGCACCCCGACGGCCCGGCCGTCCACCAGCACCAGCACCCCCGGATGCGTCGCCCCGAGCGCCGCGCGGGCCTCCGCCACCGACTGCCCGACGCCGACCGTCGGCAGGGCCGGCCCGACCAGGGCGCCCAGCGCGGCGGCGGGCTTGGCGGAGCCGTCGGCGAGCGCCGCCACCAGCGCGTCCCGGGACACCGAGCCGACGACCTCGATCGCGCTCACCCCGTACGGGCGCGCCGCCCGCGCCAGGACCACCGGGGCCACGCCGCCCGGCGCACCGTCCAGGGTCTCCAGCGCCCCGCCCACCGTCGCGTCGGCGTGGACCGCGACCACCGGCCCGGCGCCGTCGAGCAGCGGACGCAGGCCCTGCGGCTCCCCCTCCTGCGACTCCTGGCCCCGCCCCTGCCGCCGCGCCTGCGACGCCTCGTCCTGCGACTCCTCCAGGAAGCCCCACTGCCGCATCCACGCGTCGCTGTGCACCTTGGACAGGTAGGAGCGGCCCGAGTCCGGCAGCAGCACCACGACCAGGTCGTCCGGGCCCAGCTCCCGTGCCACCCGCAGCGCCGCGGCCACCGCCGTGCCCGAGGACGGCCCGGCCAGGATCCCCTCCTCCCGGGCGAGCCGGCGGGTCGTCACCAGCGACTCGCGGTCCGGGATCTGCTCCATGACGTCCACGACCTCCTTCCGGTAGGACTCCGGCCAGCGGTCCTCGACGGTGTCGGGGTGGACGAAGTGACCGATGCTCTCGACGAAGTACGGGCTGCCGTCGCCGCCCCCGTAGATCGAGGACTCGGGATCGGCGCCGACGACGGTCACCGCACCCCCGGACACCTCCTTCAGGTACTCCCCGGTGCCGGTGATGGTGCCGCCGGTGCCGACGCCCGCGACGAAGTGGGTCACCCGGCCGCCGGTCTGGTCCCAGATCTCGGGGCCGGTGGTCCGGATGTGGGCGTCGGGATTGGCCGGGTTGTCGTACTGATCGGCGAGCCAGGCCCCGGGGATCTCCTCGGCGAGCCGCCGGACGACGTGGTACAGGTGCGACGGGTCCTCCATCGGCACGACGGTCGGCGCGAGCACCACCTCGGCGCCGTACGCGCGCAGGATGTCCGACTTCTCCGCCGAGGCCTTGTCGGCCACCCCCGCGATCACCCGGTAGCCGCGCTGCCGGCCGACGATGGCCAGACCGATGCCGGTGTTGCCGGAGGTCGCCTCGACGATCGTTCCCCCGGGCCGCAGCAGCCCGTCCCGCTCGGCGGCGAGCACCATGGCCAGCGCGGCACGGTCCTTGACGCTGCCGCCGATGCCGAGGAACTCGACCTTGGCGTAGACCGGGGCGGCGAGCCCGGCACCGAGGGCGGCGAGACGGATCAGCGGCGTGCCGCCGATCGCGTCGAGGACGGATTCGTGCACGGGGGGTTTCGCTGGAAGCATCTGGGGCTCCTCGCTCCGGTGTCCTGCGGGCGGCGCCGGGACTGACGCCGCCCGGTCTCCGCCGAACCTGCCCAGCCCGGTGCGCCGTTAGGCCGTGTCCTGTGACTCATCCCGTCGTCGGGTGCGGGGTGTCCAGCGGCCGGGGGGAACCCGAGGGGCGGGGTACGCACGGGCCGGTGGGCCCGGTTCGGTCGGGATGGTCGGTTCGGTCGGGGTGACCGTCGCGGTCCTCGCGGTCCTCGCGGTCCTCGCGGTCCTCGCGGTCGACTCGGCCGACCCGTTCGACCCGTTCGACCCGTTCGAGCCGGTCGGCCCGTTCGAGCTGGTCGATCCGGTAGGCGAGGCCCTCCGGTTCGCCGGTGTCCGCCCAGCGCCAGGCCTCCGCCCACCACTGCGGGCCCCGCACCAGCGGCCGGCCGGCCAGCGCCAGGTGCAGGGCGAGCGTCGAGCGGGCGTAGCCGTGCACCCAGCCGTCGGTCTGCCGGTAGGCGGCGGTCTCGTCCAGCCGCAGCCGGCGGCCCTCGGAGCCCGCGGCGAGCAACGGGCTCCAGTCGTGCCCGGACGGTTCCGGCGACGGCCGGTCGGCGACCAGCAGGACCAGGCGGCCGTCCTCCTCGCAGACCCGGTAGGGCGGGAGTTGCGGCATCCGGGCGAGGGCGACGGCGTGCTTCCAGGAGACCGTCCAGAGGCCGCGGCGCAGGGCGTAGCGCAGGGCGTCGGGGTGGGACCAGGGGGCCTCCAGCCGGTAGCCGGGCAGGCCCTCGGCGGTGGCCGCGCGGTAGACCTGTTCGAGGGCGGCCGCGGCGAGGCCCCGACCGCGGGCCGAGGGGCGCAGGTAGAGCGCGGAGACGGCCAACTGGCCCGGCCCCCGGGTGCAGTTGTCGACCGCCAGCACCCCGGCCGGCCCGTCCACCGGATCGACGGGGCCGCCCAGCCCGCCAGGACCGCCCGGCCCGGCAGTGCCACCCGGGCCCGTGTCCAGCAACCAGTAGCGCCGGCGGTGGAGTTCGCCGCCGGGCCAGGCGGGGCCGCCCCCTCGGAGCCGCTCGCGCAGCCGGCGCTCGTCGGCGGGGCCGATCGCCGCCGGGTCGACCCGCTCCGCCGACTCCTCCTCGACGCGGGCCGCGAGGTCCCAGCGCGCGAATCCGCGTTCCTCGTCCTCCCCCGTCACCCGCCGTACTCCGGGCGCCGTGCCCAATCGTTCCTGCGCCCGCTCGACCGCCGCATCCCAGGACCTCACCACACCGTCCACGATAGCGAGCAACCGGCACCGAGGGTAATTCGATGGACACCGAACGTCAGATCGGATACGAATTCCCTTGTTCGGAACGCCGACCACCGAGGGGAGATCCAGAACCGTGCACACCCGTCCCACCGTTCACGCCGTCCGCCGGGCGCGGGGGCCGCCGCGTCCGCCCGCCCGGTGGTAGGGGAAACCCGACCGGAGGACTCGACCTGACCGTCATGACCTCGCCGACCTGCGCCGCTGCAATGAAGTGGTGCTGATTCCCCGTCTCCGTACCGCCCTTCCGTCCCCTGCCCGCCACGGCTCCGGCTCCGGGACCGGCCCCGGGACCGGCCCCACCGCCGGGCCCGGCACCGCTCGCAGGCCCCGGCCCGCTGCCCTCCCCGGCCGCGCCGACCACGCCGACCGCACCGGCACCGGCCGACCGCGCCGCCTCCCCCGTCCACCCGGATCCTCCGCTCCGGGCCGCCCGGCCGGCGGGCGGCGGGCGCTGTGGTGCGGCGGGTGGCTGGTCGCGGCCGGGTGGGCCGGGGCGTTCCCGCTCGTCTCCGGGCTGGGACCGCACCGGAGTTGGGGACTCCTCGCGGCAACGGGATACCTGGCGGCGGCGGTCGCCGTGCTCGTCCTGCGCCCGCGGTGGGCACGGCCGGGGTCGGTGGCGGTCGCGCTGACCGGTGCGGTCCTCATACCGTTCCTCGTCCTGGTGCTGACCGGGCAGGGGCAGAGCGAGGTCACCGTCATCGAGCGGTCGGGCGAGCTGCTGCTCCGGCACGGGACGCCGTACCTGGCCGAGCCCCGGACGGTCGACGAGTACACCCCCTACCTGCCCGGGATGGCACTGTTCGGGCTGCCCCGCGCCCTGCTGGGCGCGGACGGGTGGCCGGCCCGGCTGCTGGGCGACGCACGCCTGTGGTGCGCCGCCGTGTTCCTCGGCTGCCTGGCCACCGCCGTCCGGCCGTCCTGGCGCGGTGCGACGCCGCGCTCCGCCCCGCACCCCGGCTCGCGCCCACCGCGTGCCGGGGAGCACGCGTCCGGCGGCCCGTCCGTGCCCGTCATCGCGGTGACGGCGCTCCTCGCCTCGCCGCCGGTCGCGCTGCCGCTCTGCGTCAGCGGGGTCGACCTGCCGTTGACCGGGCTCTGCGTGCTCGCGCTCACCCTGGCCGACCGGGCACGTCCGCTCGCCGCCGGCTCCGCCCTCGCCCTGGCCTGCGCGCTCAAGTGGACGGCCTGGCCCGCGGTCGCGGTGGCCGTCGCCCTGCTCGCGGTCACCGCCGGGCGCGGACCGGCCCTGCGCGCCGCCGTCACGGCCGTCCTCGGCACGGCCGCCCTCGTCCTGCCCGGTGCCCTGCGCTCACCGGGGCCGCTGCTGCGGCAGGTGTTCGCCTTCCCCACCGGCCGGGGCGGGCTGCCCACCCCGGCGAGCAGCCCGCTGCCCGGCCGGCTGCTCGCCGACCTCGGCCCCGGCGGCTGGTGCGCCGCGCTCGCCCTGCTGCTCCTCGCCGGGCTGGCCGTCGCCGCGTCCCTCCTGCGCCGCCCGCCCCGGAACGTCCGAGCCGCCGCCGACCGGCTCGCCCTCGGCCTCACCCTGGCGTTCCTGCTCGCGCCCGCCGGCCGTTTCGGCTACCTCGCACTGCCCGCCGTCCTGGCCCTCCTCCCCCGGCTGCGCTCCGCCCCGGCCGCCGGACCGATCCGCTCCCCGCACCCCCTTCCGTCCGCCGCCCCCCGTCCCCGCGCACCCCAGGTGGTTCCCGCCCCATGACCGGCACGCTCATCGTCACCAACGACTTCCCGCCCCGGCAGGGCGGCATCGAGACCTTCGTCCACGCCGTGGCCACCCGGCTGCCCGCCGACCGGGTCGTCGTCTACACCTCGGCCGAACCCGGTGCGGCCGACCACGACGCCGCACTCCCGTTCCCGGTGATCCGCGACCGGTCCCGCACACTCCTCCCCACCCCCCGGGTGACCCGCCGGGCCGCCGGGATCGCCCGCGCCCACGGCTGCGACCGGGTCTGGTTCGGCGCCGCCGCGCCGCTCGCCGCGATGACCCCGGCGCTGCGCCGGCAGGCGCCCGGCATCCGGCGAACCGTCGCCACCACGCACGGCCACGAGATCTGGTGGGCCCGCACGCCCCTCGCCCGGCACCTGCTGCGGCGGATCGGCGACAGCGTCGATGTCGTCACCTACCTGGGCCCGCACACCCGCGACCGGATCGCCCCGGCGCTCGGCCCCTCGGCCAGGCTGGAACGGCTGGTGCCCGGCGTCGACACCGAACTGTTCCGCCCCCGGCCCCGGCCGGCCGGCCCGCGGGCACCGGTGATCCTCTGCGTGGCACGGCTCGTCCCCCGCAAGGGCCAGGACACCCTGATCCGCGCGCTGCCGGTGATCCGGCGGACCGTGCCCGACGCGGTCCTCCTCCTGGTCGGCCGGGGCCCCGACGAACGGCGGCTGCGCCGCCTCGCCCGGCGTCACACCGCCCCCGGCTCAGTGGTCTTCGCGGGCGGTCGGGAGCACGCCGACACCCCCGCCGCCTACGCCGCGGCCGACGTCTTCGCGATGCCCTGCCGCACCCGCCGCGCCGGGCTGGAGGCGGAGGGCCTGGGCATCGTCTTCCTTGAGGCGGCGGCGGCCGGACTGCCCGTCGTGGCCGGCCGCTCCGGCGGCGCCCCGGACGCCGTCCTCGACGGCGTCAACGGCACGGTCGTCGACGGCCGCGACCCGGCCGCCGTCGCCACCGCGATCAGCCGCATCCTCCGAGCCCCCTCCGCCGACCGCACCCGCATGACCACCGCCGGCCGCCAATGGGCCCGCAGCCACTGGTCCTGGGACACCACGGCCCAGCGCCTCACCACCCTCCTCACCCCACCCGACACCCCGCACTGAGCAGCCGCCCCCACCCGCTCCCGCACATCCGCGTCAACGGTCCGATCACCCAGGGGCCGTCACCCCGGCCGGACCCACCCGCCCACCCGCACCCCAGACTCCCAACAGCCCGGCAAACCCAAGGGCCTCCACACCGACGAAGACCGGCCGGCCGCACACCGCACCGCCGCTCGGACACCCGCTTCGTAGCCCCAACAGCCCGGTCCCTCCAGGGACTTCACCCGACCGGGGCCAGCCGCACCGCACACCGCGCCGCCGTACCGCCACGGCCGCAGCCCCGCCGTAGGCCCCGGCCAGGCGGCCCGGCGGCCCCGTGAGCGCCGATGGACGGGTCCGGCCAGGCGGCCCGGCGGCCCCGTGAGCGCCGATGGACGGGTCCGGCAGCCTCACAGGTGTCCGGCCGCCGACAGCCGGTCGAGGAGATCACGACGGGGACAGCCACCGGCCCTGTTCCCCAGGCCCACCTGTACGGGCGAACCGAGCCACCACTGCCTCCGGGGCCGCAGCGGCGCCACCACGCCCGACGGGACACCGCCCGCACGGATCCGGTCCCACGAACCCGACTCCCGGCCCCGCTCCGGGCGACAACGACCCGCCGAAGCAACCACCGTGCGGGCGGCCGACCCCGGCCGACCCCGGCCACCCTCGGCTGATCCGGCAGCGGCTCAGCGAGCGGCGGCGTCCAGCAGGATCCGGGCCGGGGCGGTCGGCCTGAAGATCATCGGCCGGTGGCCCGTGTCGAGGGTGACGTGCCGCCGGCCCGCTTCGCGGACCAGGGCGGCGACGGCCGGCGGTGGCGCGGGACTGTCGAGCGGACAGGTGAGGTACGTCGCGGGGAGGTCGGCGAGCGAGCCGGTGAGGGCGGCCGGTTCGGCGAGGCTGCCGCCGGGTGCGGGGTCGATCCGTCGACGATCCGGGCGATCCGGGCGTCGGTGAGCCCCTGGCCGCGAGGTCGCCGGCGGCGAGCGGCCGCCAGGAGCCGTCATCGGCGGCGATCGCCCCGGCCACCGCCGCGCCCCAGGGCCCGGCCGCGACGAACGGCTGCCCGTCGACCGGGACGGCGGCGTCGACGAGGACGAGGTGGGCGAGCCGGTCACCGATCCGTTCCGCGGCCTGCCCCACCGGGACACCCGCGTAGCCGTGCCCGACCAGGACCACCTCCCGGAGGTCCCACCCCCGGAGGTCCCACTCCTCGACGAGGCCGACGACGTCCCGGACACGGCCTGCGGCCCGACCGGTTCGCCGCGCCGCTCGGCGAGGCCGGCGAGGGTGAGCGGGTGGACGCCGTGCCCGGCCGCGCGCGGTTCGGGGACCACGTCGTCCCAGGCCCACGCACCGAGCCGGGCACTCGCCCCGAGTACGTGTTCCGTCATGGCGGCGCCGTAGCGCCGGGCACCGACGGTCCCCCGGGGCCGATGGTGCGGGGCTGGCGGCGCGGGGCCGGCGGCGCCAACGGTGCCGACGGGTGGGGACGGCGGGGTCGCCTCAGTCGCCCCGCCGGTCGGCGAGGTGCGCGAGGACCGCGAGGACGCGGCGGTTGCCCTCGGCCGGGTCGAGGTCGAGCTTCATGAAGATGTTTCCGCAGTGCTTGACCACGGACGCCTCGGTGATGTTCAACCGGGCGCCGACCGTCTGGTTGTTGAGGCCCTCCGCCATCAGCCCCAGCACCTCGCGCTCGCGCGGGGTGAGCCGGGCGAGCGGGCGGTCGGCGGACTGCTGCCGGAGGAGGACCCGGACCACCTCCGGATCGATCACGGTCTCCCCCGCCGCGACCCGGCGCAGCGCGTCCAGGAACTCGGAGACCTCGCCGACCCGGTCCTTCAGGAGGTAGCCGAGCCCGGCCGGCTGGGCGCCGGCCGCGCCGAGCAACCGGGTGGCGTACGGCGTGGCCACGTACTGGGAGAGGACGAGCACGGGCAGGCCGGGGTGGCGGGCCCGGAGGTCGAGGGCGGCGCGCAGCCCCTCGTCCTGGAAGCCCGGCGGCATCCTGACGTCGGTGACGACGGCGTCCGGCCGCTCGGCGTCCACCGCGTCGGCGAGGGCCCGGGCGTCGCCGACGGCGGCGACCACCCGGTGGCCGCCCCTGGTGAGCAGTTCGACGAGGCCGGCCCGGAGCAGGACGGCGTCCTCGGCCAGGACTAGCCGGAGCACGGCACCTCCAGCCGGAGCCTGGTCGGCCCGCCGGTCGGACTCGTCACCATCAGTCGTCCTCTCAGGATCGCCACCCGGTCGGCCAGTCCCTGGAGCCCGGCCCCGGCGGCCGGGTCCGCCCCGCCGCGGCCGTCGTCGGTCACCTGGAGCACCAGCCGGCCGGCCGTGACCCGTCCGTGGACGGTGACGGCGGTGGCGCCGCTGTGCTTGGCGGCGTTGGTGAGGGCCTCGGTGACGGTGAAGTAGGCGGTGCTCTCGACGGGGCCGGGCAGCCGGCCGGGCAGGTCGACGTCGACCTCGACGGGGACCGGGTGGCGCAGCGCGACCTCGGCGACCGCGGCGGCCAGTCCGTGGTCGGTGAGCACCTGGGGGTGGATGCCGCGGACCAGCCCGCGCAGCTGTTCCAGGGCCTGCCGGGCCTCCCCGCGCGCCCGGTCGACCAGGACGAGCACCGGGTCACCGGCGGGCGGAACGGCGGGAACGGCGGGAACGGGACCGGACGCGCGCTCGCGCAGCTCGTGGGCGGCGAGGCCGAGGGTCATCGCGAGGGCGACGAGCTGCTGCTGGGCGCCGTCGTGCAGATCGCGTTCGATGCGGCGGCGTTCGGCCTCGAAGGCGTCCGCCAACCGCGCCCGGGAGCGGGTCAGTTCGACGACCCGCCGCCCGAGGTCCTCCTCACGGGGGCCGAGCAGCAGCCGCGCCGCCCGGACGTGCACGGCGGTGAGCAGCGCCCCGGCGTAGCTGCCGAGGACCAGCCCGGCCAGGCCGGCGGCGGTCGCGGGCAGGGCGTACAGCGGTCCGGGCGTGGCGTGGCCGGGGATCAGCATGACCGTCTCGGGTGCGAGCGCCCAGACCACGACGGGGCTGACCACCAGGGCCGCGGAGAACACGAGCAGCGCGACGAGCCCGAGCCCGGCGGCGGTCAGCGGCGGGCCGACGAGCAGGGTGTGGGCGAGCTCCCGCCAGGTCGCGCGCTCGCGCAGCCTGGTCCGGATCCTGGCGCGGCGGCCGACCCCGGGGAGCGGGCGGTGCGGGTCGGGCACGGGGACCGGTTCGACGAACCGGAGGCGGCGGCGTTCCAGGGCGCCGGCCGGCAGACCGGAGAGCGCGACGGCCAGCAGCAGCGGCAGCCCGACGCCGACCACCGAGAGCCCGAGGCCCAGCAGGGCGAGGGCGACCAGCAGGACGACCGACAGCAGCCCGAGCACGGCGCCCCCGGACAGGTGGGCCCAGCAGCGCAGCGAGTCCGTGGTGAACGGGAAGCGCAGCGGACGGGCGCGCAGCGCGGTCAGCACCGCGACGGGGGACGGCCGGTCCACGTCCTCCTCCGCACCCGCGTCCGTGTCGTGCTCCGCTGCCCGCCCCGTGCCCATCGGGCCACCCTAACGGACCGCTTGACGCCCCCTCCGGCGCCGCCTTCCGACACCCCTGCGGGCGGCGCCCCGACCGCCTCACCGACCGCCTCATGACCGCTCACCGGCCGCCTCACCCGGCAGCCCGCCGACGCCCCGGCTGCCGGGTCAGCACGACGGCCGCGATCACGACGAGACCACCGACCAGGGTGTTCCAGCCGACCGGCTCCGCGAGCAGCAGCGCACCGAACACCGTCGACCAGAGCGGCGTCACATAGGTGACGGCAGCGGCCACCACCGTCCCGGCGGTGCGGACCAGACCGAGGTTCATGACGTAGGCCACCCCGGTGCCGATCGCCCCGAGGAGGAGCAGCGCGCCGGCCGCCCCGGTGCCGGGCCACTGCGGAACGCCGGCCGCGACCGGGGCGGCGACGGCGAGCTCGGCGGCGGCGCAGGTGATCTGGACGGCGGACAGGGCGGTGGCCGAGTGCGGGCGGGCGGCGAGGTGGCGGCGCAGGTAGGCGAACCCGGCGCCGTAGCAGCAGGTCGCGGCCAGGCACGCGAGCCCACCGGCGACCACGTCACCCGACGCCGGACCACCGACGGCCCCGGCCCCGGGAGCACCCCCGGCACCACCTCCGGGGCCCTCCCCGAACCCGGCCCCGAGCACGGTGAGCACCCCGGCGAGGCCGAGGGCCAGCCCCACGAGCCGCCGCCGCCCCGGCCGCCGCTCCCCGGGGACGAGGGCCGTCGCGAAGAGCAGGGCGAACAGCGGCGTGGTCGCGTTCATCACCCCCGCGAGCACCGAGCTGACCCGGGTCTCCCCGTAGGAGAACAGCACGAACGGCACCGCGTTCAGCAGCACCGCGGCCACCGCGCTGTGCCCCCAGGTGGCGAGGTCGCGCGGGGCGGCCTCGCGGCGGACGGCGAGGATCGCCCAGAGCGCGGCGGCGCCCAGCAGACAGCGCCAGGCCGCCACCCACACGGGCGGCACCCCGGCGTCGACCGCCACCTTGATCAGCGCGAAGCTCGCGCCCCAGATCGCCGAAAGGGCCACGAACCCCGGCCACCAGCGCCGTCCCATCCCGGTCACCCTCCTTCGCCCTCCTCGCCGAACCCACCGACCCGCTAATCCGCCGGACCGAACCAGCGGGACCGAACCAGCCGGACCGAGCCCGGCGACCGGACAGCTCGCCGGACCACCGCGCCGGACCACCGCGCTGGACAGAGCGTCGCCGGTCGGCGGAGCATGAGTCCAACAAGTGGCGATGCCGGACGGATGAGGAGGTCTCATGACCCAGGACGTGAACCTCGCCCAGCTCAGAGCCCTGGTCGCGGTCACCGACACGGGCGGCTTCGGATCGGCGGCGGCCGAACTCGGCGTGAGCCAGTCGGCGGTGTCGCACACGGTGGCGGCGCTGGAACGGATGCTCGGCGCGCCCGTCCTGCACCGTGGCTCCCCGGTCCGGCCGACCCCGCTCGGGGAGCGGATCCTGCCGCACGCCCGGACGGCGGTCGCCTCCGCCGCGGCCGTCCGCTCGATCGCCACGCACCACCACGGCGGACTGACCGGAACGGTCCGACTCGCCGCGCCGACCACCGTCTGCCAGGGCCTGCTGCCCGGACTGCTGTGCGACTGGCGGGCCGAGCACCCCCGGCTGACCGTCCGGGTCTTCGAGGGCGAGGACGACGAACTGGGCGTCTGGCTGGAGGCCGGCACGGTGGACGCGGCGGTGCTCGTGGACGCGGACCCACCGCCGCCGGGCGCGGTGGCGCTCGGCGCGGACTCGATGCACGCGCTGCTCCGCCGCGACCACCCGCTCGCCGGCGAGGCCGCCGTCGACGTCGCCGACCTGACGGACGACGACTTCCTGCTCTCCGAGGGCGGCTGCGAGCGGCACATCCGGGACGCCTACCGCCGGGCGGGCGTCCGCTTCGTGCCGCACCACCGGATCCGCGACCTCAACACCCTGATCGGCATGGTGCAGGCAGGGGTGGGCGTCTCGGTGATGCCGGCGCTGGCGCAGCCGATGCTGCCGGCGGACTGCGTGCTGGTCCCGATCCGGCCCGCCGTCCACCGGACGCTGACCCTCACCGGTCCGGCGGGCCGGCCCTGGACGCCGGCCGTCACGGGCCTGCTGGCCTCCCTGCACGGCACCGACGTGATCGGCATGATCGGCGTGATCAGCGGGGCCGGCGGGGCCCGTGGGGCAGCCGCGCCGCGGTGAGCGGCGGACCGACGCCTCCCGCCCCCGCCCCGGCCGCTTGTACCCCAACCACCCGCCCCAACGGAATCCGCATTTCGTCGTACGACACGGCCGGGAGCCACACGCCAGGATGGTCCTGGCATGGCCGCCTCACCACACGACCACCGCCGCCGTCACCATCCCGGCCGGACCGCGCACCCCGCGTCCCGACCGCCCTGACCATCCGAACGCCCGGCCGGCCACCCGACCTCTGGGCCGACCGGCGCCCGCGCCCCGGTGCCGATCCCCCCGGCACCGGGGCGCACCCGCACCGGTGCTCACCCGCACCACCGGCCCCGCCTCAGCCGGCCCGGCCCCCGCCCCCCGACCGCGGGCACAGGAAGAACAGCTCGGGATCCCCGTCGTCCAACCCGTCGACCATCCCGACCGCCCGCCACCCGGCCCGCCCCAACAGCCGCTGCATCGCCTGGTTCGAGACGTTGGTCGAGGTGAACAGCTTCGGCGCGGTGCAGGCCTCCTCGACGGCGGCGAGCACCCGCGCCCCCACACCCCGCCCACGGGCCCGGGGCGCCACCATCACCAGAGTGACGAAGCCCTGCTCGAAGAAGGTGTACTCCAGCACGCCGTAACCCAGCGGCCCGGACGAGTCCTCCACCACCACGGCCGAGCCCTCCCCGCACCACCGCCCGATACTCGCCCGCCGCCCCTCGTCACCCGCCGCCGCGACCGAGTCGACACCGACCAGCGCCGCCCGGTCCGCAACCCCCGCCGCACGAACCACGAACCCACCGAAGTCCCGGATCTCCATACCCCCATCCTCCCAACCCCCACCAACCACCCCCACACCACCGGGAAAGCCCACCCCACCCCGCCGACTACCATCGCCCCGCCCCGAACCCCGCCCGACGACGGGCACCGCCGCCCGGGGCCGGATCCGCGTGGATCCGGCCCGCGTCGACGATCCGGCCGGCGTCGACGATCCGCCGGCCGTCCGCGCCGCGGTGCACCGGCACTCCCCCGCCTCGGTGCGGTCCGGGCTCCGGCGCACCGCCCGGCGAGCGCCGCCGCCACGGACCCCAGCCCGTCACGCCATCGGAACCACCGCTGCACCGTCCGACCCGCGCAACGCCTCGGCGGCCGAGCGGAACCCGGCCGCGCCCGACGTGTCGCCGGCCTCCTCGCTGAGCTCCACCAGCGCTTCCAGCACGCGCAGTTCGTCCCCGGGCGAGCGCCGCTCCCGCGCGCCGGCCAGCGCGGCCTCGTACAGGGCCACGGCCTCGGCCCGCCGCCCGGCCGCACGCAGGGCGCTGCCGAGCTCGAAGCCGGTGCGGGCGGCCATCCGTTCCCGGCCGAGCCCGCTCGCGGCCGCGTTCGCCTCACCCAACAGATCGACCCCGCGCGCGAGATCGCCCATCGCGACGGCGGCCCGGCCGAGCAGGTAGGTCTGCAACATCACGCCGTAGGCGTTGCCGATGGCCCGGTGCTCCTCACGCGCCGCCTCGAAGTCCGGGACGGCTGCCGCCCAGTCGCCGAGCACCGAAGCGAACTTGCCGCGGAACTCGACGGCGGAGGCCCGGAGTTTGCGCTCCTCCGCCGATTCCCCGAGCAGCCGGGCGCCGTCGACCGCCAGCCCCAGCTCCTCGGCGGCCTCCGGGTAGCGGTGCTGTTCCCAGAGCGCACGCGCGAGTTGGCAGCGCATGCGGACGGTCGCGGCGAGCCGATCGGAGCGGACGGCCGCGGCCACGCCGTGCCCGAAGGCCTCGATGACGTCCGCGTAGTGCCGGTGGTCGAGGAAGTGCGTCCACAGCGCCTCGCAGAGCGCCACCACCTCCTCGTCGAACCCGTCCTCGGCGGCGATCCGCACGCAGCCGTAGAGGGCGAGCCGCTCGTCCTCCAGCCACCGCAGGGCAGTGGGGGCGTCGGGGAACACGAGGTCCGGCACCCCGGCGGGGGCGGGCGCCTCTTCGGCCGGGACGGAGACGGTGAGCCGGGGACCGGCGGCGACCAGGTCGGCCCGGCCGGCCTGCCGCCGGTACCAGCGCACCAGACGTGCCCGGGCGCCCTCGGCCGGATCGGCGGAGTCGGCGTCCCCCGCGCGGCGCAGCGCGTGACCGCGCAGCAGGGCGTGCATCCCGAGCCCGTCGGGTCGCCGTTCCAGCAGCCCTGCCGTGTCGAGTTCGTCCAGCGCCCCGGCGGCCTCGTCCAGGTCGGCACCGAGCAGAGCGGCTGCCGCGTGATCGCCCACCACGGGGGCCGGGTGGTGCGGCAGCAGCCGGTACAGCCGCGCCGCGACAGGACCCAGGCCGGCGTACGCCGCGTCCCAGACGGCTTCCACCACGGGCAGTCCCTCCCGGTCCAGTTCGGCGGTCAGGTCCTCGATCAGCACACGCAGTTCACGCCGTCGCTGCCGCCGGATCCAGCGGCCGGCGACGTACAGCGCGGCGGGCAGGCCCGCGCAGCGACGGGCGAGTTCGGCGACTGACGCGGGGTCGGCATCGAGCCGGTCGGCGGCGGCGCGGTCGTCGGTGACGATCCGGCGCAGCAGGTTGACGGCCGCCTCGGGGCCGAGCGGGCCGAGCGGCAGATCGAGGAGACGGACGCCGTCGAGGTCGTACAGCGGTCCGTGGCTGGCCACGATGACGACGCTGTCGGCGGAGGCGGGCAGCAACGGGCGCAGTTCGCCGTCGCTGCGGGCGTTGTCGACCACCACCACCAACCGCCGCCCCTGGGTCGCGGTCCAGTACTGGCGGGCCCGGCCGCGGAGTTCGGGCTCCGGGCGGGCCTCCGGGGCGAGCGCCCGCAGCAGGTCACCGAGGGCGTCGGCGACCTCCACGACGCCGTCGCGGCGCAGGTCGTCGAGGTCGACGTGCAGAGCCCCGTCCGGGCAGTGGCCGAGCAGCGCACGGGCGAGCTCGAAGCCGAGCGCGGTCTTGCCGATCCCGCCCATCCCGCTGAGCGCCACGACCAGCGGCCCGCCGCCCGCCCCGGGCCCTTCCGCGACGGCGGCCAGCACTCTGGCCCGTTCGTCCGCCCGGTCCTCGAAGTGCGCGAGCGCCGGCGGCAGCTGACACGGTACGGCGGACGTCCGCACGGCCGCCTCGTGCACGTGCAGCGTCCCGACGGACCCCGCCTGGATGATGGCACCGGCCCGCACCGGCCCGTCCACCTTGTTCCACGTCTCTTCGGCCACCTGCCAACTCTAGGCCGTACCGGGCGGCCCGGGCGGTGGATCCGGGCCGGATCGCACGCGGAGGAGCACCCGGCACTGTTGACGTGTCCTCAGCACAGGTCTATACCAGTGAAGGCCTCGCGGCGGCCCGGCCCCGCCGCGAGGCCTTCCGGGGCCCGGCGTGCCGCCCCCACTGTCGGCACGGACGGGCCGGCCCGCCGTTTCCTGGAGAGGCAGAAGCCGATGGAACGCGCACGTCCCCCGCACTCGTCCCGCCCCTCGCCCCGGCCCGGCAGAACCCGAGCGCGACGGACCGCCGCCGCGGTGGCCGGGGTGCTCGGGCTGGTCGCCGGCGGGCTGCTGTCGGTCGCCGCGAGTGCGACGCCCGGCACGCCGGGTGCGCCCGGCTCGGGGGTCACCGCGCCGCCGACGGTCCCGCCGACGAGCGCGTCCCCCTCCCCCTCGCCGACCTACACCATGCCCGGTGTCTGCCAGGACCCGGAGTGGAAGCGCGACACGGCCTACAGCCGCAACACCAAGGTCTCCTACCAGGCCCACCGGTACCACGCCAAGTGGTGGAACCTGAACGAGGAGCCGAACTCGACCAACCCGTGGAGCGTCTGGGTGAACGACGGTCCCTGCGCGCCCACGCAGTGGCCGACCCCGATTCCCTGACCCGGCCGATCACCCGACGCACCGGATCCCCCGGCCCACCGGGTCCCCCGCCCCGCCGCACACGGCGCCCCGGTCGTGTTCCCCGCCACGGGGCAGCACGACCGGGGCGCACCCGGTCCCGGACCGGCCCCCGCTCAGTCCGCGAGGCGCTCCCGCAGCTCCGCGAGGATGTCCGCCGCCTCCGTCAGCCCGTGCCGCCGGCACCGCTCCGCGGCGACGGCGAGCCGGTCCCGGGCCGCCTCCCGGCGGCCCAGGTCGGTGCCCTCGATCAGCGCGGCCAGCCGGACGGCCTCGGCGCGCGGCGTCTCGGCCTGCTCGCCGCCCGCCTCGTAGGCGGTGATCGCCCGTTCGGCCTCGGCCAGCGCCTCCTCGTACTGCTCGGCCACCGCGTGCACGCGGGCCCGCTCGTAGTGGACGGCCCCGCGCGGGTACCAGGTGTCGGCCCCGGGGTCCTCCCGCTCCAGCCGCTCGCGCACGGCGTCCGCCTCCGCCAGCCGGGCGAGCGCCGGCTCGACCCCGGCCGGCCCCTCCTGCTGCGCGGTGAGCCGGGCGAACTGCCGCAGCATCGCCAGTACCGGGCCGGGCTGCGGCCACTGCTCGTGGGCGGCGAGCGCCCGGGTGCGGGCGGCGTGCGCGGCCTCCCAGCGGTCGGCGTGGATCAGCGCGACGGCGGCCTCCGAGGCGACCATGGTGCGCAGGTGGAGGTCCTCGGTCCAGCCTTCGAGGTCGGCGGCGAGCCGCAGGTACTCCTCGGCCGCGTCCCGGTCCTCGTCCAGCGAGAAGAGCCCGCGCGCGAGGTCGAGCCGGGCCTGGGCGATCAGCCGCTCACCCGGGCCGGCTGTGGCCGCCTCGACCAGCACCGACTCCAGGACGGCCACCGCGTCGGCGGTCCGGTCGGCCTCGGTGAGCAGGTCGGCGAGCTGCAGCCTGGTCCGGACGGCGTCCTCGGCCGCCTCCGGGCCCTTGCGGTCGAACCGCGAGGCGGCCTCGGAGAGCGAGCGGATCGCGGCGCCGGTGTCCCCGAGGTGGGCGCTGGCGTGCCCGGCCATCAGGTAGGTGGCGGCGAACGGGTAGGAGTCGTCGGCCCAGCGGGCGGCCGCCGCCAGGGCGCGGTGGAACACCTCGACGGCCTCGGCGTGCTCGCCGTTCTTCGCCAGCGCCTGACCCAGCAGACCGTACGGCCGCGGGGTGTGCCAGGGCTGTCCGGCCTGCTCCAGCTCGGCCACCGCGGTCCTCAGTTCCTCCGCGGCCTCGGCGACCCGGCCCTGCCGGGCGGCGGCGTCTGCGGCGTACTGGCGGGCCACCGCCAGGCGGCGCACGGAGCCGCGGGCGGCGGACGCGTCGCGGTAGGCGGTGACGGTGGCGGTGAAGCGCTCGACCCGCTCCGCGGGCGGCTGCCCGGGCGGCTCGGGCAGGACCCGCACCAGCTCCTGGTGGGCCGCGTAGGCGCGGCACTGCAGGACGATCAGGTAGTCGTCGTCCGTGATGGCCGGGCCGGTCGCACCGGGCGCGGCGGCGGCCAGCTCCTCGGCCCGGGCCAGCGCGACGTCCAGCGCCGCCCAGTCGATGACCGGCTCGGCCGCGGCACCGCCACCGCCACCGACACCGCCACCGCCCGGCGCGGCGGACCCGCCGGACCCCCCGGCCTCGCCGCCCCCGGCGCCCTCGCCCGCCTCGCCCGCCTCGCCCGCCTCGCCGTCCTCCCGGACCAGCTCCGCGACCAGCGCCCGGGTCCGGGCCGCCAGCGCACGCCCGGCCAGCCCCTCCCGCTCGTACAGGTCCCCGGCCGCCAGCATCGCGGCGGCACCCTCCTGCCAGGCGGCGCGCTCCAGCGCCGCGTGCGCCCGCCGCTCGGCGACCTCCGCACGCACCTGCCCGAGCGGCCCGGCACCCCCGCCGAGGAGCTCGGGGACGGCGGCGGCCCCGTCGCCGCCGCTCTCCTGCGCCGTGAGCCGCTCGTCGATCCGCAGCCAGAGCCGGTCCGCGTCCGGGTGTCCGACCAGCCGCAGCTCACGGGCCCGCAGCACCAGCGCGGCGAAGTCCGCCGGCTCCGGCTCGGCCTCCCGGGCCGGCACCGCCGGAACGACCGGGACGGCGGAGAGCTCCGGCGCGGCCGCCGCCCGCACACCGAGCGCCAGCGGCTCGGTGAGCAGCGGCCGGCGGGCGAGCCGGTCGGCCCGGCGCCGGCCCACCGCGTCCGTGCCGTTGCGGGCGTCGAAGCGGGCGGCCAGCGCGTCCGCCTCGGTGTGCACATGGGCGAGCAGGGTGTCGACCGTCCAGCCCGCCCCGGGCGGGCCGCTGACGGTGAGGCCGCCGTGCCCGGCGCGGGCGAGCCCGGCGATCAGCACCTCGACGCCGGTGAGGAAGTCGAGCCGGCCGACCGGGTCGCCGGTCACGCCGAAGAGGTCGCGGTTCTCGGCCACGATCTCCAGGCCGCGCGGCTCGTTGCCGGACAGCGCGCAGAACTCGATGTGCAGACCGACCGAACGGGCCAGCCCGCTCTTGCCGCGGGCGAAGCGGTACCCGACCAGGTGGCTGGAGCGGGCCTCGTCCAGCCGGCCCTGGCGCACCAGCGGCAACAGCGCCTGGGCGTGGCTGAGGTAGGGCTCCTCGGCACAGGTGGCCTCGCCGCCGAGCACCGGCCGCCAGACCTCCAGCGCGGTCGCGTCGTCGCCCTGTCGCAGGTGGTGGACGGCCCGGGCGCGGATCTCGCAGGCGTGGCAGTCGCTCAGGTCGGTGCGGGGCCGCCCGGCCCACAGCTCGTAGGCGTCCTGGAGCCCCTCCCCGGTGTGCGCGGCGAGGTGGAAGCGCTGGGCGTAGTACGGCTGGAGGCCGTGCCCGGCGGCCCGGTAGCGGGTGCGCATCTCCTCGTGCCAGCGGCGGATCGCGGCGAGCGGCACGTCGGGGGTGCCGAGCAGGGAGGTGGCGACCCACTTGAAGCGCCAGAACACCTGCTGCTGCGCCCACTCGCCGAAGTCATCGGGGTCGGTGTCCCAGAGCTTGAGGACGCGGGCGAAGACCACCGGGGCCTTGCTCCGCTCGCCGTCGTACTCGTAGGCCTCCATCAGTTCGAGCAGCGCCATGGCGCGGATCGCGGTGTCGTCGAACTGCTCCGCGGCGTCGACGAGTTCCTCGGCAGTGACGGTGCGCTGCCGGCCGTAGGGGCGGGCGTCGTTCTCGCGGAGCGCGGTCATCACCGCGTCGATGCTGTTCAGCATCACGCCTCCTTCCGGGGAGCCTGCGGGCCCTGCGGGCCGTCCGGGTCCTGCGGCCGCCGGTCGCCGGCACCGCCGGCGGCGGCCTCGTGGCCGAGCATCGCGTGGTCGAGCAGGCTGATGAACGAGCGGTTGAGCAGCGCGCTCTCGCTGGAGGTGAGCGGCCGCCGGGTGAGCAGCACGGCCTGCCCGTAGAGCGTCTCGACGGCGGTGACGGCGAGTTCGCGGTCACCGATCGAGGCGGCCCGGCGGACCAGCGGGTTGAGGTGGTTGAGGACGAGCTGGGCACGGGGCACCTCGGCGCGCAGCGAGCCGAGGATGTCCGCCCACAGTCCGTCCGCCTCGTCGGCCAGTTGGGCGCGGGTGCGCTCGTGCCTGGCCTCCCGGTTGTCGAGCAGCAGGGCGGGCGCGCTGGTCGGGTGGAAGCTGCGGAGGGCGACGTCGCAGTCGAACCGGCCGACCACCTCGCGGGCGACGGTGAGGAAGGCGGAGGCGGCGAGTTCGGCGGCCGGGTCGACGGTGTCGAGGTGCGCGGTGACGGTGCTCGGGTCGAGGTCGGCGACGGAGGTGCCGGGGCGGATCTCGGGCAGCCGGTGCACGAGGTCGCGGTCGTAGGTGTAGCCGCCGTTGACGACGCCCAGCCCGGCGGCGCCGGCGATCGGGGCGACCTGGCGGAACTCCTCCACGGTGCGGGTGACCAGCACCACCGGGTGGGTCCGGGCGAACTCGTCCAGGGTGACGTTGCCGTCGGTGGTCTCGAACGGCAGCCAGGGCAGCAGCATCCGCAGCAACTCGTCGTCGTAGCGCGCGAGTTCCTTGACGGCCAGGTGGTGCACCGAGATGAACCGGTGGAGCAGCGCCGGGTCGCTGGCGGAGAGGCCGGTCAGCCAGTCGCGGATCCGGGCGCCGAGCGCGTCGCGCACGGCGGCGAGCGTCTCGTCGGCGTACAGGCCCTCGCGGGAGGCGGTGGGCCGCAGGCCGTCGGTGTCGACCACGCAGCGCACGAAGAACGCCCAGTCGGGCAGCAGGTCGTGGGCCTGGTCGGAGAGCAGCATGCCCTTGAGGTGCACCCGGTGCCCGGCCCGGCGGGACGGCGGCACCGCGTCGGGCAGCACGTAGGCGACGCCGCGCAGGCCGACCAGCGGCAGGTCCAGCTCGATGGTGTCCAGCGGGGTGAAGTCGAAGGACGAGCGGCAGTACGCGGCCAGCGCCTCCCGGCGGGCCAGCGGGGAGCCGTGCCGGTCGGCCCACGGCGGGGTGTGGTTGACCCGGGTGGCGTCGCCGCGGCCGTCGACCACGGTGACCTCGTGGCGCAGCAGGCTGCCGAAGTCCCGGGCGAGGCCGAGCACCCGGTCGGCGCGGGTCCACTCGGCGGCGTCGGCACGCGGCGAGAGCCGGACGGTGGTGCCGGGCTCGGGCCTGGCGTCGGCGGGCAGGGTGCGGATGGTGTAGCGGCCGTCGGAACCGCCGCGCCACTCGATGACGGGGGCGTCGGGGGTGGCGGCGGAGCGGGTGACGACGGTGATCTCGTCGGCGACCACGAAGCAGGCGAGCAGGCCGATGCCGAACTGGCCGATGAAGTCGCCGCGGGCGCGGGCGAGTCCGTCGCCGTCGAGCCGGCCGTCGGCGTCCCGCTTGGAGCTGCGGCCGATGGTGGCGAGGAAGGTGTGGACGTCCTGCTCGGTGAGGCCGATGCCGGTGTCGGTGACGGTCAGGTCGCCGTCGGCGCGAACGGTGATCGCGGCGGGCGCGGCCGGGTCCAGGGCCTGCCGGGCGGAGATCGCGTCCACCGCGTTCTGCAGGAGTTCCCGCAGGTAGACGCGGGGGCTGGAGTAGAGGTGGTGGGAGAGCAGGTCGACCAGGCCGCGCAGGTCGACCTGGAAGGTGTGCGCGCTCGTCGGGTTCTCGGATGGGGACACCGGGGGCTCTTTCGCTCGCGAGGAGTGTGTCGGGCTTCGGGAGGGGCGCGCCGCGGACCGGTTCCGTGCCGCGCGGACGCGGGACGGCCGGCGTGCGGCGCGGACGCGGCGGTGGCCGCGGCGGCAGCGCCGGCGGCCGCGGCTAGCGCGGGGCGCAGCGGTCGCGCTGGACGCGGAAGTTCTCGGCCTCGTCGCCGCCCAGGTAGTACCAGGGCCAGTCGGTGACGACGTCGTCGAGGGTGGCGAACACCGCGTGGGCGAGCTCGCGCTCGTCCGCGAGTGCGAGCACCATCGCGAAGGCGTTGTGGGTGGCCCGCCAGTCGCGCCGGCGCCGGTAGGCGGGGTGCAGCACGGAGCGCAGCACCGCCTCGCGCAGCGAGGAGCGGACGGCGGGGCCGGTCAGGTAGGCGTGGTCCTCGCCGTCCGGCAGGTCGAGCCAGTGCTCCAGGTGCGCGAGGGCGACCAGTTCGCCGAACGGGCTGCCCTCGGGTGCGGCGAGCATCGCGGTGCGGGCGAAGGCGTGCATCTCCTCGTGCGAGCCGCCCCACTTGGCGCAGAGCTGCTGGAGCCGCTGCTGGTGGGAGGCGAGGTGCCCGGGGTCGCGGCGCACCGCGGCGTCGAAGCGGGTGGTGGCGACGGTGCGGCCGAGCGAGGCACCGCGGGCGGCGATCTGCAGGAAGAACCAGGGGGCGAGCCAACCGGGCTCGCGCTCGGCCACGTCGAGCAGCTGCTCCTCGGCGGTCTCCAGCCGTTCGCCGAAGGTCCGCCACTGCTCCTCGGTGACGTGCTGGGAGCGCTGCCCGGTGCGGGCCTCCCAGGCCCAGGCGATCTGCCGGGCGCCGGCGAGCAGCAGCAGGAGGGTGTCCCCGGGCCGCTCGGCGACGGTCCGGGCCAGCCACACCTCGGTGCCCTCGACGGAGGAGATCCGGTGCAGCAGCCAGGTCAGCCCGGCCTGGTCCCCGACGGCGGCCAGGGCGGGGCCGAGCGCGTCCCAGTCGCCGGCCTCGGCGAGGTCGCGCAGCCGGCGCAGCTCCTCGTCCCCGTGCGCGAGGTCGAGCACGGGGGGCAGGGCGCGCGGCGCCTTCCGTCCGAAGCCGAGGCTCCGGCGGCCGCCCTGACCCACCGGAGCACCCTGACCCATCTGAGCACCCCGGCCGCCCGGAGCGCCTTGCTCCGCCGAGGCGTCCCCGCCGGATCGGCGTCGGAAAATGGACATGGTGCGGCTCCCCCTGAGACCTCGTCGACCGGGACGGTCGTCGGCATCGCATCGTTCGGCGGCCTGGCGGCGGCCGGTGTTCGACTGATGCACTGCCTATCACACGCTTCCGACATCCCGTTGACCAGCCCTCTTCCGGCGGCCCTCCCCGACCCCCTCCCCGCCCCCGGCCCGGCACCCCGCCACCCGGCCGGCGGGCGCGCGAAACGGCGAGGACCCGGTCCCGTCGCCTCGCGGCCGGGCCGGGTCCTCGCCGTGCGGCGACGTTCCGGGTGAGCGGTGGGCGGACCCGCCGCGGGATCAGACCCGGTCGGCGGCGATCAGCAGGTACTGGAAGGAGCCGTCCTTGTAGGAGTTGATGAACGCCTCCTCGATGCCGGTCACCAGCGAGGGCACGGTGGCCCGCAGCTCCCAGTACGGGAGGGTGGCGGCGGTCAGGTCGACGACCGCGTTCGGCACCAGCCGGTTGTCGGCCATCGCCCGCAGGTACTCGCGGCGCGAGTGGATGTTGCACTCGAAGTGGGCGTTGATCTGCGAGACCCACTTCGACGGCTGGCCGTAGATCGGGTTCCAGCAGCCGGTGATGGTCACGTAGCGGCCGCCGACCGAGAGGATCCGGGAGTGCTCCGCGAACAGGTCCTGAAGGTCGACGTACATGCTGGACTCGTTGTTCCAGGAGCCCCGCACGGTGCCGTTGCCGAACGGCATGTCGAGCATGTTGCGGACCTGGGCGTGCACCGAGTCGTCGATGCCGAGCTCCTTGGCCCGCCGGTTGCCGAACTCGGCCTGCTTGGCCGACAGGGTCACGCCCTCGACCTTGCAGCCGAAGCGCTGGTGCGCCATCACCATGGAGCCGCCGCGCCCGCAGCCGGCGTCGACCAGGGTGTGCTCCGGGCGGATGTCCCCGAGGCTGTCCAGCAGGACGTCGGTCTGCGCCGACTCCAGCCGGTGCAGCTCGGTGACGAGCTTCTTCTCCCGCTCGCTGTCGTCCGGGGCGCCCAGCGCCTCGTGGTCGACCTCGCCGATGCCGTAGTGGTGGTGGTAGAGACCGTCCACATCGCCCAGGCGAAGGTTCACCGGCCGGGCCTCATGGTCCCAGTACCGGGCGATGTCGCCCTGGTAGGGGGTGGCCGGACCGGGGACGGCGGCGTGGTTCACGGGGGTGGTGTCGGTGACGGACACGGTTCAACTCTCCTTGGTTACCAGGGTTACCAGAAATCGGGCAGGCTGTAGCGGTAGGTGTTGGTCTGGTGCCAGTAGTGGTTGCCGTCGACCCATGCGGCGACCCCGCGCAGGAAGCGCACCACCACCGGGACGGGCGTGGCGGCGGCCAGCGCGGCCGCCTCCGCCTCGAAGGCGTGCATCAGTTCGTTGTGCACCTCGACGGCCTTCAGGTAGCCGGCGCGGTCGTCGACGCCTTCGCGCTCGGAGATCACCACCGGGAGGTTCAGGTGCCGTCCCGGACTCGCCAGCTCCTTGGTGTACGAGTACAGGTCGTTGACGATGGTGGTGGCGTTCGAGGCGAGGGCGATGACCCGCTGCATGGCCGGGCGGGCGTGCAGGTCGGCGGGCAGCTCGTAGCCGCCGACGGTGTCCGTGATGGTGGGGCAGGGGCGGAAGTTGTTGAACTGCCGCATCGCCAGGTACTCCCAGACCTCTGGGACGTGGTCCTCCAGGTCCCAGGCGGCCTCGGCCAGGTACCCGAGGTGCAGGCGCGCCATGTCGTGCCGGAACCGGTCCGCCTGGGAGGCGGTGGCGGCGCCGGTGAAGTGCTCCATCGCCGAGCGGTAGGCCCGGCGGGGCGCGTCCGAGCCCAGCGACTCCTGCCAGCCGCCCTGGTACTCCGCGGTGGTGTGCAGCGGGTCGAGCGCGGTGTGGGCGAGCAGCAGCCGGCTGCCCAGCCCGACCGGCGAGCCGCCGAGGTCCTCGCAGTAGCAGTCGTCGACGGCGTTCTCGGCGACCATCAGCCGGGTGGCCAGCATCAGGTGGTCGACGCTCGGCGCGTCGGGGTGGCAGGCGACCATGTAGCGGCTCACCGAGAAGCCGTCGAACTGGTCCTCCCAGTCCGGCGGGTAGAGCTCGATCTCGTCGGCCCACAGCTTGACCCGGCGGTTCAGCTCGGCCACCCGGCCGGCGTCCGGCTCGGGCACCGGGTGGAAGTACAGTCCGGGGATCGGATCCCCCGACTTCGGCTTGCCGGACGGCGCTTCGGCCCCCGCCGCCGGGGAGTCCGCCGAACCGGCCGCCGCCTCCGCCGACCGGCGCGGCGCCAGGTTCAGCCCGGCCGTGCCCAGCCCGCTGGGCCCGCGGAGCAGCTGCTCCAGAACCGTCCCGCTCATGACCGCACCGCCGCGCGGAGGCCGGGGTGCGGGTGCTGCGACGCCTGCGGGGTCTCGCCGCTCGTGGCCACGGGCATGGGAGAACCTTCCTCTTCGAAGGGGGACGCGTTCTGACGGGTCGTCGGCCGTCGCCTCGTCCCGGAAGAAAGGGATCTCCGCTCGCTTCCGCGGCCATCCCGTCTCGCTGCTGCCCACCGTAGGCGGGGCGGAACGATCTGAACCGCTTCGCATGATCCTGTGCACTCGAAAGGGTGAACGTTCACATCACTCGCGTTTGAAATCGCGCAATCGATGATCGGTTCGGACCGCCCTCACCGCCCGGCGGCCCCACCCGTGGGCCGGGGCCACCGCTGAACGGTGGTGCGCATTCGAAGCACGCCGGCCGGCCCGCCCGCCGCTCCGGGCCGGCCCCGCCCCGGCCCGGTCAGCGGTGCTCGGGGTTCTCGAAGTCGAACCGGCAGCCCGCGTCCCACGCCGACCGCTGGTTGCCGTGCACGGGCACCCCGCCGGCGTCCTTGAGCATCCGCGCGAAGTGCAGCAGGTTCCAGGTCATGAACGTCGCGTTGCGGTTGGTGAAGTCGTTCTGCGGACCGCCCGAGCCCTCGTCCAGGTACGACGGCCCCGGCCCCGCCTCCCCCACCCAGCCTGCGTCCGCCTGCGGCGGCACCGCGTACCCCAGGTGCTGGAGGCTGTACAGCACGTTCATCGCGCAGTGCTTGGCGCCGTCCTCGTTGCCGGTGATCAGACAGCCGCCGACCCGGCCGTAGTAGGCGTACTGCCCGTGCTCGTTGAGGACCGCCGAGCAGGAGTAGAGCCGCTCGATCACCCGCTTCATCACCGAGGAGTTGTCCCCCAGCCAGACCGGCCCGGCCAGCACCAGGACGTCGGCGGCCATCACCCGGCTGTAGAGGACCGGCCACTCGTCCGTCTCCCACCCGTGCTCGGTCATGTCCGGCCAGACACCGGTGGCGATGTCGTGGTCCACCGCCCGCAGCACGTCCACCCGTACGCCCCGGCGCTCCATGATGCCGGTGCTGATGTCGATCAGGCCCTGGGTGTGGCTCCGCTCGGGCGAGCGCTTGAGGGTGCAGTTGATCACCAGGGCGCTCAGGTCGCCGTACTCGGCGGGCGGGGAATCCATGGTCGTCGGCCTCTCGGGTCTCCGTCGGGGATGCCACCAGTCCACCCCGCGCGGTACCCGGCCGCCCGCCGGACTCCGCCGACCGGAGGCGCCTCACCCCTCCCCGTCCCGCTCCTCCACCGGCGCCAGCACGGGTGTGACCAGCATCCGCCCGGCCAGCGCGGTGCTCGCGGTGACCGCCGCGAGCGTGGCTTCGTACATCGGGCGGATGTTGCGCTGGTGCCAGAGCGTCTGGACCGCCGCCCAGGCGGCTTCGCCGGCCCGCGCGACCGAGAAGCCGGAGACGATGTGCTCCAGCGGCTCCGCCGGCCCGGGCGCCACCCGGCCGATCCGCGCCCCGAACTCCGCCCGCGCCTGCGCCTCCACCCGCACGAACAGCTCGCCGACCGCGAGGTAGTCGGCGTGCACCGGCGGCGTGTCGGGCGTGGTGCGGCACTCGATGCACGTCGCGACGACGGCGGGCGCCAGGTCGTGGTTGACGTGCGCGTACATCCCCGCGAAGACGAACTGGACCGGCCACACCTTCCGGCTCCCCCGGGCCTCGAACAGCGGCTGCCACGCCGGGTTCACCGGCCGCCCGGCCGCGGCGGCGTCCACCGCGTCGAAGTAGAGGTTCGCGAGGACCACGGCCAGCCGCTCGGCGAACGCCCGGTCCGCGAACCGCCCGGCGGCGAACCCCTGCCCGATCAGCTCCATCACCGCCAGGTAGGCCCGGTTGAAGCAGGCCACCCCGTCCCGGGGGTCCAGCCCCGCCCCGATCCCGCGCATCCGGGCGACGGCGTCGCCGGTGCTCCGGGCGGCCCTGGCGACCGACCGGGTCATGGCGTCCCCTTCCGTTGGCGTTCTCCGGCTGCCACCTATACACACCGCCACCCGCCCGCCCCACCGAACCGACGGACACCCCGCCACCCGTCACCCGAACCGCCGAGCCGCCCCGGCGCCCGTGGGTGCGTCCCCTCCCTGCACGACGACCGGGCCCGTCCTACTAATCTGGCCACCTGCGTCCGCGGCGGTGGCCACGCCGCGAAACCACGAAGGGGTGTGCTCATGCCGGGAGTGCCCGAGCGGATCGGCCGGTACACGGTGGCGTCCACCCTCGGATCCGGCGGCATGGGAGAGGTGTTCCTCGCCTTCTCGCCCGCCGGGGACCCGGTCGCGGTGAAGCTGATCCGCGCGGACCGGCTGAACCCGTTGACCCGGGAACGCTTCGAACGGGAGGCGCGGGCGGCGCGGAAGGTGGTCGGCACCGGCCGGGTGGCGCGCTTCCTGGACGCCGACCCGTACGCGGACCGCCCGTGGATGGCCATGGACTACGTCCCGGGCCGCACCCTGCTGGAAGAGATCGACGCCCGCGGTCCGCTGCCGGCGGTACAGGTCGCGAGTCTGGGCGCGCTGCTCTCGGAGGGGCTCGCCGCCGTTCACGCCGCCGAGCTGCTGCACCGCGACATGAAGCCGCAGAACGTCATCATGGGCGACTACGGCCCGGTGATCATCGACTTCGGGCTCGCCGCGTTCACCGACGCGACGCACGAGTCCCTCTCGCACAGCGGCATGATCGTCGGAACGGTGCGGTGCATGCCGCCCGAGCAGGCCGCGGGCCGTCCGCACGTCACCGCGGCGGCCGACGTGTACGCCCTCGGCACCGTCCTCCTCTACGCGGCGGCCGGCCACTTTCCCTACGACGGCACCCGCTGGGAGTCGATCGTCGCCCAAGTCGCGAGCCCCGAGCACGCTCCCGACCTGTCCGGAGTGCCCGAGGCACTGCTGCCCCTGCTCACGGCCGCGTTCGCGCACGAGCCGCAGGACCGGCCGACACTGGAGCAGGTCGCGGACGCGTGCAGTGCCGTGATGTCCGCTGCCGGTGTCACCGCGGCCGCGGCCCGGCAGACGCTGATCGCCCGCACGGCCGGCGGCGGCTCGGGGGCGGCCCGGCTCACCCCGGAGGTCGAGGACCGTCTGCGGGATCTCGCCGAACCGGCGCCGGGCCCGGACACCCTGCCGGCGGAGTCGCCCGCCGTGGAGGAGGCCCCCGAGGCGCCGGCGCCCGAGCCCGGACCTCCCGTGCCCGCCGCACCTGCTCGCCCCCGGGTGCCGGCCTCCCGGCGGGTCGCCGACGAACTGCGCAAGGCCTACGCGTCGAGGCCCGCGCTCTAGAACCTCCCGGACGATCACCCGAACGGTCCCGGTCCGGCCCCGGGCCTGGTTGGATGGCACGGTGGCGCCTCCCACGCCCGGACACCTCGGTGCGGGCGTGGCGGGGCAGGAAACCGGCGAGTGCAAGTGAGTGGGAGTACGGCGTGGCGGTCGACGCGGAGTCCGGCGACATGACGGCGACCGGAACGGCGGCAACCGGGACAACCGAGGCGTCCGATTCCGGCTGGACCGACTGGGAGCCCGAACCGGCGCCTCCCGCCTCCCCGGGCGACCGGGCGGCCGGGCCCGGGTTCGCCCCGGGCTCCCAGGTCCTGGTCCGGGACGAGCAGTGGCTGGTCCGCAAGGTGACCTGGACCGCGCACGACCGGTGGATGGTCGAGGTCACCGGCGTCTCCTCCTTCGTCCGGGGCACCGAGGCCGTCTTCTACAGCCGCCTCGACGACATCCAGGTCCTCGACCCCCGTGAGACCGCCCTGGTCGCGGACGACTCCCCGAACCACCGCCGCGCCCGCCTCTACCTGGAGGCGGTGGTCCGCAAGTCCTTCCTCCCCCAGACCGAACACGGCCTCGGGCTGGCGGACAACTTCCTCATGGACGCCCAGACCCACCAGCTCCGCCCCGCCGAACTCGCCCTCTCCATGGCCAACCCGCAGCCGCGCCTGCTGATCGCGGACGTCGTCGGCCTCGGCAAGACCCTGGAGATCGGCCTCGTCCTGGCCGAGCTGATCCGGCGCGGTCGCGGCGAGCGGATCCTGGTGGTCACGCCACAGCACGTCCTGGAGCAGTTCCAGCGCGAGCTGTGGACGCGCTTCGCGATCCCGCTGGTGCGGCTGGACTCCACCGGGATCCAGCGGATCCAGCAGGAGATCCCCTCGGGCCGCAACCCGTTCGCCTACTTCAAGCGCGTGATCGTCTCGGTCGACACCCTGAAGCGCGACGGCCAGTACGCCCACCACCTGGACAGGACCGAGTGGGACGCGGTGGTGATCGACGAGTCGCACCGCCTGGTGAACCGCGGTACCGACACCAACGCCCTCGCCCAGCTCCTCGCCCGGCGCACCGACGCCCTGGTCCTGGCCTCCGCGACCCCGCACAACGGCGACGCCCGCTCGTTCGCCGAGCTGATCAAGCTGCTCGACCCGGCGGCCATCGTCGACCCGGACCGCTACGAGGTGTCCGACCTGGAGCACCTCTACATCCGCCGGACCAAGACCACCCCGGAGGTCCGCGACTCCCTCAAGGGCGCCTGGGCGGACCGCGGGCCGTCGGTGCCCGTGCCCGCCGCCGCGAGCGAGGCGGAACTCGCCGTCTTCGAGGAGCTGGCGTCGCGCTGGATCCCGCGCGACGGCGCCGACGCATCCGCGGCCTTCAGCCAGCTCGACGCCTACAACCTGCTCAAGTCCTTCCTCTCCTCGCACCACGCCCTCCTCCAGACGGTCGCCACCCGCAGGAGGACGCTGAGCACGGCGGTCAAGGAGCAGCCGGCGGACGACGGACCGGCCACCGCGAGGTCCGGCCGCCGCAGGCGCACCGCCGAGGAGACCGCGGCCGAGCTCGCCGCCCTGACCGAGCTGGAGCGACTGGCCGGCGCCATCGGCGACGACGAATCCGCGAAGCTCCGCGCGCTGGTCGCCGAGCTGCGCGCGCTGGGCGTCGGCCCCGGGTCGGACGTCCGCGTGGTGGTCTTCTCCGAGCGCATCCCCACCCTGAAGTGGCTGGCCGAGGCGGTACCGGCGGCACTGGGCTTCACCAAGGGCCCGAGCCCGGACGACCGCAAGCCCTGGCTCGCCTACGGCCACGGCCGCGGCGGCACGCACGCCGTGCAGGTGATGCACGGCGAGGCGACCAGCGACCAGGAGCAGATGAGGATCATCGAGAGCTTCGGTCTGCGGGACGACCCGGTCCGGCTGCTCTTCACCGGCGACGTCGCCTCCGAGGGCGTCAACCTGCACCAGCAGTGCCACCTGCTGATCCACTACGACCTGCCCTGGTCGCTGATCCGGATCGAGCAGCGCAACGGCCGCATCGACCGCTACGGGCAGAAGCGCTCCCCGCAGTTCCGCGCCCTGGTCCTCACCAGTGACCTGCCCTGGCGCACCGACCCCCTCACCGGCGAACCCCGCACCCTGGACGACCGCCTGGTCGGCGAGAAGCTGCTGCGGCGCGAGGAGGAGGCGCACAAGATCGACGGCTCCGCCGAGGCCGCCACCGGCCTCTACCGGGCGCAGGAGGAGGAGAACCGCCTCACCAAGGACCTGATCGCCGGCCGCACCGTCGAGCAGTCCATCAAGGCGTCCCGGCAGGCCGGCGGCGGACTGCTCGCCGGACTGCTCGCGCAGGTCGGCGCCGCGCCGACCCGCCGCGAGGTGCCGCGCGCGCAGGTCCTGCGCCTCTTCCCCGACACCGCCGCCTACTTCGAGGCGGGCCTGCGGCAGGTCTGCCGCACCAACCCGGAGGACGAGCTGTCCCTGCGCCGCGACCCGGACGGCACCCTCGCGTTCGAACCGCCGCGCGACCTCGCCTACCGGTTCCGGGCCCTGCCCAAGTCCTACCTGGACGAGCAGCGGATCCTCCCCCGCCGTGACGAGCCCGGCCGGCTCCGGGTGACCTTCTCCAAGGAGCTCGCCGGGAAGCGGCTGGCCGTCGCCCGCGACTCCTCGGAGTCGCTGTGGCCCAACGTCTCCTACCTCACCGACATCCACCCGGTGCTGGACTGGCTCACCGACAAGGTGCTCGTCGAGATCGGCCGCCACGAGGCCCCGGTGCTGGCCGCCGCCGTCCCCGCGCCGGTCTTCCTCGTCCAGGGGATCTACTCCAACGCGCTCGGCCGCCCGACCGTCGTCGAGTGGATGGCCGTCTCCGGCCTGCCCGGCGAGCCCGTCGTGGAGACGCTGGACAACGACTGGCTCGCCCGCGCGGGGGTGAACCCGTCCATGCCGGGCCGGGCCGCACCGCGCGACCTGCCCGGCCTCCAGGGCCTGGTCCCGGCCGCGATCACCGCCGCCACCGGATTCCTGGAATCGCGCGAGGACGCCTACCGGCAGCAGGTCGACGCCACCCTCGCCCCCTACCGCAAGCGGCTGACCCAGTGGAAGCAGGGCGCCCTATTCACCGGCGGCACGGCCGGCAAGCAGCAGGCGGCGCTGACCGCGAGCCGCCGCTTCGACCTGGTCAAGTCGCTGGAGACGGCGGGCGCGCCGATGCTGCGCCTGCTCGCCGTCCTGGAGCCCCTGGACGCCGGCACCGCCCCGGCCGGACCCTCGCACCTGGAGACCGAGAACCGATGAGCACCGTCCACGACTCCTTCGGCAACCGCGGCGAGTACTTCGCGGCGCACTACTTCGCCGAGCAGCTCCCGGCCGACCTGAAGAAGCACGTCTTCGACTCGTGGACGCTGCGCGAGGGCGACGAGCACGACCCCCGCACCACCGCCCGCGAACGCGTCCGCACCCTGCGCGCCGCGTACTTCGCCGACGACCTGCGCCCGTTCTTCGCCGAGGCCGACCGCACGGACGCCGAGGACGAGTACGCCCGCCGCACGTACGGCAACGCCGAGTGGACGAAGCGGCTCACCGAATGGCACCAGACGGTGCTGCGCGCCCTCGGGTACGACGACGGCGGCCCGGCCGAGCTGACCGTCCACCGGGCGGGTAAGGACCACACCGTCCAGGTCGCCTACCACGGACACGGCCTCGTCGCGGTGGACTGCGGCTGGGCCGCGGAGAACGACGCCGCCCTCGACGCGGCCGGGCCGGGGCGGCTGCTCGCCCCGCTGCGGGTGAGCGCCGCCGAGAGCTACGCGGACGGCGCCGCGCTCGCCTCCTGGCTGTTCGCCGGCAAGATCGGCGGCCCCGAGGGCAGCCCGCCGCGCTTCGTGCTGTTGCTGATCGGCGGCGTGCTCGTCCTCGCCGACCGCAACAGCTGGGGCGAGGGCCGGTACCTGGCCGTCAACCTGGACGCGGCGCTGGAGCGCAACGACCGCAGGCAGGGCGGCGAACTCGCCATGCTGGCCGCCCTGTTCGGCCGGGACATGCTGCGCCCGGGCGACAACGGCGCCGAACCGCTGCTCGACACCCTGCTCAAGGCCTCCGCCACCAACGCCGTCGGCGTCAGCGGCGAGCTGCGGGACGGTCTGCAGCGGTCCGTGGAGATCATCGCCCAGGAGGTCCTGGACCGGATCGCCGCCGCCGGGCTGACCCCCGCCGACCTGGAGGACGGCCGCACCCCGTTCGCCAAGCGGCTCACCCGCGAGACGCTGCGGTACCTGTACCGGATCCTCTTCCTGCTGTACGCCGAGGCCCGGCCGGAACTCGGCATCCTCCCGGCGGACGACGGGAGCTACGAGGCCGGGTACTCGATGGCGCGGCTGCGCGAACTCGTGGCCCGGGACGAGGAGCTGGTCGAGCCGGCCGCACGGGAGGGGTACCACCTGTACTCGTCCTTGGACGTGCTGTTCCACAAGGTCAACCACGGCCACCGCCGCTACGGCAGCGAGCCGGACGACGAACTGCCCGGCGACGACGTGGAGACGCGGAAGGCCAAGGCCGCACGTCGCAGCGAGGACCGCGGGCTGCGCTTCGAGCCGCTGCACAGCACGCTGTTCGAGGACAAGTCCGTCACCCTGATCGGCGGCAATACGCTGGACCCGCGCGCGGAGGACGACTGCCCGGCCTGGCTGGACCTGCGGCTCCGGAACGCGGCGCTGCACGAGGTACTGCGGCTGCTCACCATGAAGAACGCGCGGCGCGGCGAGCGCGGCGGCTTCATCTCCTACCGCAACCTGGGCATCAACCAGCTGGGCGCGGTGTACGAGGGCCTGATGTCCTACACCGGCTTCATCGCCGACCAGGAGCTGCGGGAGGTCGCCAAGGGCGGCGACCCGAAGGACGGCTCCTGGATGATCCCCGCCGACCGGCAGGGCGAGTACCCGGACGAGGTCTTCGTCGAGTACGACGAGCGGGACGCGCGGAAGGGGCTGCGCGGGCGGAAGGTGTACCGGAAGGGTTCGTTCGTCTACCGGTTGGCGGGGCGGGAGCGGCAGACGTCTGCTTCCTACTACACGCCGGAGTCGCTGACCAAGGTGACGGTGGAGCTGACGCTCAAGCACCGGCTCGACCAGGAGAAGGACGAGAACGGGGGGGTCATCCCGACACGGGCGGCCGAGCTGCTCAAGTACCGGATCTGCGAGCCGGCGCTCGGGTCGGGGGCGTTCCTGAACGAGGCGATCAACCAGGTCGCGAAGGAGTACCTGAGGCGGCGCCAGGACGAGTTGGGCGTCTCGATCCCGACCAGCAAGGCGCTGGAGGAGGAGCAGAAGGCCAAGGCTTACATCGCCCTGCACAACGCTTATGGCGTTGATCTGAATGCGACGGGTGTGGAGCTGGCGGAGGTCTCGCTCTGGCTCAACACGATGCACCCCGGTATGCAGGCGCCGTGGTTCGGCCTGCACCTGCGGCGGGGCAACTCGCTGATTGGTGGGCGGCGGGCCGTGTTCAGCGGAGAGGACGTCGGGGCGAAGGAAAAGCTCTGGCTGAAGGCCAAGGGCGCGCTGGGCCCGACGTCGCTGCCGTTCATCGGCGAGGACGGCGTGACGCGGCAGGAGCTGCCGGAGGGCGCGGTGCACCAGTTCCTGCTGCCGGCGCCGGGGTGGGCGGCGGTCGCCGGGGAGAAGGAAGCGCGGGCGCTCGCGCCGGAGGAGACGAAGCAGCTCGCGGCGTGGAAGAAGGGGATCCTGAAGCCGCCGACGGTGAAGGCCGCGCGTGGGCAGAAGCTGTCACAACTGGCGAGGCTGCAGGCGGTGGCGCGGCGGGCTGAGTTTTTGTGGGAGCTGGTCGTGCGGAGGATGGAGATCTCGGAGGGCGAGATCTCGCGTCGGATAGACGTGTGGGGCACGGAGGACTCGGAGGAGTACGCCTTCCTGCGGCGGCCGGAGGGTGCGGTGCCGAAGGAGAAGGTCTATCGGGATCTGTTCGATAATCCCGGGTCGCCTTACTGGCGGCTGAAGACGATGATGGACGTCTGGTGCGCCCTCTGGTTCTGGCCGGTGGAGAAGGCCGCGCTGCTGGACGGCAGCACGGCGGTGTACGAGGCGAACGATGACGCACTCGCCGTCGCCGCACTGGCTGGACTGCCGCAGGTGGGCGAGGTCGAACCGGCCCCGGCTCTTGCCGGGCTGGGCATCGCCGAACAGTCGTCGCTGTTCGGCATGGGCCACGAGCAGGAGTCCCTGCTGTCTGCCCTCAGCGATGCTGCCCCTGTTGCGGCGCCACGCAAGGCCTCCACCGGTACGCGACGGCGCATGCCGGGGCCCACACGGCGCCCCGTCATCGCCCTGACGGATTTCGCAGACTGGCTGGACTTCACCGAAGCCTTGCTCGGTACGTATGACCAGGAAGAGGGCACGCTGGTCGCCGACCTCGGATCGCTCGACACCATCGAGGCCTACGAGGAGGGGCTGCCCGGATTCATGGGCATGGACTCAGTATCCAAGCTCAATGAACGCTTCCCCTGGCTGGCTACAACACAAGAGATCGCCGATCACCAGGGCTTCCTGCATTGGGAGTTGGATTTCGGCCCGGCGTTCGCCCGTTATGGCGGCTTCGACCTCCAGGTGGGCAACCCGCCATGGGTGCGGCCACGATGGGATGAGGCTTCGGTACTAGCTGAGCACGAACCATGGTTCATGCTTGCGGAGAAGGCGCCCGCGACAGAGAAGCAGAGCCGTAAGGAAGAACTGCTTCAGTCGACGAAGGTTCAGCGCTACATTTTGGACGAGCTGACGTTCATCAGCGCCCAGGTCGAGATGTTTACATCCGAACAGGTATATCCGCTACTGACGGGCACTCAGCCGGATCTGTATCGAGCATTCATGAGCCAGGTATGGCTCCATAGCAGAGGACTTGGATCTGCGGGAATCGTACATCCGGACACTCACTTCTCAGGAGACAAGGAAGCTAAGCTCCGGGAAGCCGCATACCGGCGCCTCCGAATTCACGGTGACTTTGTGAACGCAGGAAACCGCTTCTTTCCGCATCCAGTCGGCCGGCACACCCATTTTGGAGTGCATATCTACGGGCCTGCCCGCAATATCAGCTTCCACCACCTGTCATGGCTCTTTTCCGTGGACGCCTTGCGACTCTCCGCCGTGACACAGTCAGACAAAAAGACACCCGACCCAGGTGTCCGCTTCGGGGCAACGTGGGACGAACGCCCACACCCCCGCCGCATCGTCCATGTAGACGAGAGCGTCCTGAGCCAATGGCAACGACTCATGGGAGAGGAAGGGAACCCCGTAGAACAGGCCCGCCTTCTCTCTCCCGTGAGCACGGCCGAGGCCAGCGCAATCGCAGCACTGGCTGAATATCCGATTCGACTAGCCCGATTTTCTCCACAAATTTCCCGAGGATTCGAGGAGAGTAATGCAAAGAATTCCGGGATAATCGAATACAATACACTTTCCAGCGATTCCGATGGCCCCTACCGTCCGACCAGTTGGACGGAGGTGGTCCTAAAGGGCCCTCAGCTAGGGGTCGCTAATCCAATGTTCAAGCAGCCCGGAGAATCCGAGGGGCGAGATTTTCTCGGGCTTAATCTAGCGGAGCTTCCTAAGGATTCCATCCCTGGAACTGAATACGTAAGATCGATCGATGAAAAAATCTTCCGAGGTGCCCAGGACCGCTGGATCGATCATGCAGAGCGCGCGCGCCTGCTGACCGATCAGCGAGAGGTTTCCGCAGCAAGGGCCAAGATTGCCCACCTTCGCCATGTGCCAACAGAAACAGTGCTAGACAGTGAAATAGAAGATTACCTTACCAATGAAGCCCGCACGTCATATACGGACTTCTACCGGGTTGCATGGCGTCGGCTAATTGCTCCCAACACGGAACGGGCACTGTATGCGGCAATGATCCCGCCAGGCGCAGCGCATGTGCACAGCGTGCACAGCCTCGCCATGCCAACAACACTCATGACCGCGCTAGTTGCCGGATTTTGGGCATCACTGCCTCTGGACTACTTCCTCCGTGCCACAGGCCGAGGCGACCTCCAGGTCAAGGGTGCGAAGGCCATGCCCGCAGCGTCCCCTGGTCACCCCCTTGCCTCACCACTGCTCCTGCGCACCCTACGACTGAACTGCTTGACCAGCGCCTACAGCCGCCTTTGGGAAGAACTCTTCGATCCCCAGTGGCCCGCGTATGAGCCTTGGGCAATCAACTGGCCTGGATTGAAGCCCCTGCACACTGTTACCTCCAACTGGACCCAGACATCTCCGCTACGCACGGAGCGAGCGCGGCGCGCGGCACTTGTTGAGATTGATGCCCTCGTCGCAGTTTGGCTAGGCGTGAGCGCAGATTCCTTGGTCGCCATGTATAAGGCTCGTTTTCCTGTTCTGCAAGATTTCGACTCAGGAACATGGTTCGATGCAAGCGACCGTAAGATTGCCAGCCATCGATACACTTTCGGACACGGGCAGACTAAGGAAAATTTCGAGCAGCTCGAAAGACACCTTGCCGACCCCGACAACGCACCCGTCCCCGACGGCTACACCGCGCCCTTCTACAAGGCCGACCGCGAGCGCGAGATGCGCGAGGCGCACGCCGTGTTCCAGGCACGCCTGGATGCGGAGGTGGCCCGGGGCAAGTGGGATCCGGTGCGGCAGGAGGTGCCGGGCGCCTCTGCCGCGGTGTCCGGCGACGACAGTAAGGTCGGGCCATGACAGACCGCCGGCTCCTCCGACTCGACGTGGAGAACTTCCGCAGCCTTCAGCGGGTCTCCCTGCCCCTCGGCAGCCTGACCGTCCTGGTCGGGCCGAACGGTGTGGGCAAGTCGAACGTGCTCCAGGTGTTCCGTTTCCTCGCGGACATCATCAAGACCGACCTCGATCCCGCCCTCTCGTCGCGGGGCGGCTTCGACGAGTTGGCCTTCTGGGGTGGCGAGCGACCGCCGACAACCATGCGGATCGCCGTCCAGGCGCGGTGGACCTCCCATGCGTCCACGGCTGCACCGGACGAGTACGAGTTGGCCATCCGACGGCGGAGCGACAAGCGCGCCGCCGAGGGCTACACCATCTCCCGCAGCGAGTCGTTCCGTTTCAAACGGACGAAGGGGCGCGGGCGCCGGATCACCGTCTCCGGTGAGGAGGCCTTGGTCACCGATATCGCAGCCGGCAACAAGAACCAACTGGACGACTCGGGCGAACGCAGCTTGGGCATCAGCAAGCTCAGCAGCGGTCTGTCGACCCTCCCGCGGCTGGCGTCGTCGGAGGGCGGGGAGGAGGTGTCCGCCATGGCCGATGGGTTGGCGTCGTTCCGTGTGTTCGATGTCGATGTCACAGCAGCCCGCCGACCGAGCAGACTCAACCGCGCAGAGCTTTCGACCTCCTTGAACCAATGGATCACGCCCCGGCATTCACGGCATCGCCGATCGGTCGAACTCGCTGACGATGCAGGCAATCTGGCGTTGTTCCTGGTTCGGCTCTCCCTGAACAAGCCTCTGTGGAATCGCCTGCTGGAAGACGCTCGGACTGTGCTCCCCAACCTGGAGGACATCCGCTTCGCCTCGTTCGGCGGCGCCGCCGAGCACGTCTCCGTCGAACTGGTCGAACGGGGCCTGCGCCGCCCGACGCCGCTCGCCGACGCGTCGTTCGGCACCGTTCGCCTCCTCAGTCTGCTCGCCATGCTCTACGACCCGGCGCCTCCCGCGCTGACCTGTGTGGAGGAGCTGGATCACGGGCTGCACCCGCAGGCGCTCGAACTGCTGGTGGAGCGGCTACGCGAGGCGAGCGAGCGCAGCCAGTTCATCGTGACGACGCACTCCCCCGCGCTGGTGGACCGGCTGGAACCGGAGGAGTTCGTCGTCTGCGAGCGCGACGAGAACGGCGCTTCACGCATTCCGTCGCTCAGCGCCGACGAGGTCCGCGACATCAGGACGGCGAGCGAGGGGCTTCCGCTCGGCGAGCTCTGGTTCTCCGGCGCCTTGGGCGGCGGCCTGTGAGCAAGGCGCCAAAATCAACGAAGGGCAGTGGCAGCCGGGCCCGGATCATCGTCGTGGCGGGCGAGAGCTCGAACGACCGTGAGGCGCTCACCCACCTCGTCAGGGCTCACCTGACCACCTTCACCGGCAAGGTCGCGTCCATCAACGACCAGGTTGCCCTGAAGGACGCCAGCGGAACGAACCTCTCCTCCCGGGTGACGAAGATCGTCCAGAAGGCCAAAGCGCTCGCGGCCAAGGAGAAGGCAGATCTGCACGGCCTCGCCATGCACCTCGACCTCGACGACGTCTCGCGCGGCCGCTACGACGCCGTACGCGCCAAACTGCGGGCCGAGTTCGCTGACCGCTGCCCCGCGCCGCTCGCCCTCGCGCTGGCGACCTGGGAGACGGAGGGTTGGCTGCTGCTGTTCCCCGACGCCTTTCCCGAGGTCCACGCGGGGTGGACGGTGCCACAGCAACTCCGGAACCGGGACACCGCACAGATACGTAGCCCGAAGGAGGAACTGCAGCGCCGGCTCGGCTCACCGCGCTATCGAGAGAGCGACAGCCAGACGGTCGTCCAGGCCGCCGTCCGGCTCGGCCACGCGCCGGCGAAGCCCACGGGTAGCAACCACTCCTACCGCGACTTCCTCGACGATCTGACCGCCTGGTAGCAGTCGGCCGCACCCCGACCGGAATCAGACGAGCGGAAACTCCCCCGCCTTCAGCCCGCCAACGAACGCCGCCCACGCATCAGCAGCGAACAGCAACGCGGGCCCATCGGGATCCTTGGAATCACGCACGGCCATGCCGCCGATCACAGCACGACCCGTCTCAACGCAGTCGTTGGCCTGTGCGCTATAGCTGCTTTTGCACCAGCCGCGAGCAGCTGTCTCCGACACGTTCACGCGCCTGCCTCTTTCCGTCGTCCGGCCCCACGCTCACGTTTCCCGGGTGTGGGGGCAGTGGTCCACCGCGGCCCCCACACCCGGCCCCGTCAGGCGATCGGGAACTCCCCCGCCTTCAACCCGCCAACAAACGCCACCCACTCATCAGCGGCGAACAGCAACGCGGGCCCATCGGGATCCTTCGAGTCACGGACCAGATGGTGCCCGGACACACCGTCGGCAACCTCGATGCATTCACCTTGCCCGTTGCTGTACGAGCTCTTGCGCCACTGCACAGCCGAGTTCTCGCGGTTCACCTGTACTCCTCTGCGACATCCCTCAACCACGAGACGGAGCGCTCGGGTTGCACTGACGAGGCCATGAGGCGGCGGAAGGTGTCCTCATGACGGGCGATCTCCGCTGGACGATCGGTGTAGATGCTGCTGGTGGTGACCTCGGAGTAGGCCACTCGTCCAGGAATGTCGCTGAAGGACAGGATGGAGAAGGAGGAGCCCATGGCCGCATGGGCGCCCGCGGAGAACGGCAGCACCTGGATCGTGATGTTCGGCCGTTCCTCGGCCATCCCCGCCATGTGATCGAGTTGGTCTCCCATGATGGTCGCCGACCCGACAATCCGCCTCAGGACGGCCTCCCCGACGATCGCCCAGAACCGCGGCGGCTGTACTCGGTCGAGGATCTGCTGCCGCTCCATCCTCAGCGCGACGCGACGCTCGATGTCTTCGGCCGACTCCTCCGGGTTGGTAGCGCGGATGACCTGGCGCGCATAGTCCTCGGTCTGGAGCAGACCGGGCACCAACTCGCATTGGAAAGTCTCGATCTTCGCGGCGTCGGTTTCGAGACCGATGTAGGCGCGGAACCAGTCGGGCAGCGCGTCACCGTAGGCGTGCCACCAACCCTGCTGACGGCTCTGCCGCGTGAGGCTGACGAACTGCTTGACCTGCTCGGGGTCGTCAACTCCGTAGTAGGCGAGCAGCTTGGAGGCGTCACGATCCTGGAGCGGAACACTCCCGCTCTCGATGCGGCTGAGTTTCGATGCCGACCAGCCGAGCGCGGCAGCCACATCCTTGGCAGCCATACCGCGAGCCGCACGCAACTTGCCCAGCTCGCCGCCCAGCCTACGCCGCAGCACAGTTGGACTGTCCACCCGTCACCTCCCCTGCTCGGTCGCGTAGATACACAGTCTGCCACCCCCTCAATCCAGTCCAGGCCTTCACCATTTCGTGCAATTGCATGAGCGAAGCACTTGCATCATCTATCGCTCGCGAGCATGCTACTCGCAGTAGTCAATCGCTCGACACAAGGTGACAAGCGTGAGGCGTACCGGGCATCCCCATGCCCGATCAGCAGCCCATCGAGGCTGCATACCAAGCCCTCGGCCGTCACCACCATTCGCGCCACGAAGGGTGATCAGCCGTGTCCGACGTCTGCAACAACCTCCCCCCGGCCCCCTCGCCCCACGAGCAGTCCACCTGGCTGCCCAAGCACCGCCGTTCCGTCGGCGTCGCCCGCCGGCTCCTCCTCGACTTCCTCCGTGCCTCCCCGCCCGGGCTCGCCGACCTCTTCTCGTCGACCGGCGAGCTGCTGCTCAGCGAGCTGGTCACCAATACCGTGCAGCACGCCCGGGTGCCCGCCGACCGGCTGCTCCTCGTGCGCTTCGCGCTCTCGCCCGCCGAACTCCGCATCGAGGTGCACGACGCCGGCCGCCCCCTCCCCTCCTCCGTCTCCACCCCCCAGCAGCCCGGCCTCGACGCCGAGGCCGGGCGCGGGCTCTTCCTCGTCGACCGCCTCGCGCACAGCTGGGGCTGCTTCCCCCGCCCCGACGGCATCGGCAAGGCCGTCTGGTGCACCATCGCGCCCGCCCGCCCCCAGTAGCACACCCCGTCCCCACCCCGGGGAAGAGCAGCCGCCCCCTCGGCCGAGCCACCCCGACCGGCACGAACAACCGATTCCGATTCCGCCACGACCCCCCTGTCCCACCCGCCCCCGCAGTAGGCTCGTGGACCCGGCAGACCGCCCCTTCGGCGCCGCCGGGCCCCGGCCACGGCGACTGTCCGTGTCCGACCGTAAACTTCACCCCGCGAGCACCACCCGAACACCCGGCGGGGAAGAACCACGAGGGGGACCGTCACACCGTGAGGCCGACGCTGGAGGCGCGGGCGCTCAAGGAGAGCCTGCTGCAGTACCTCTCGACCACCTACGCGCTGACGGACGAGGGCGCGCGGCTCGCGCTGCACAGCTTCCTCGGCGACGAGACCACTGGCATGTTCCGGGGCCCGTTCCTGCGGATCCGCACGCCCTTCCTCCAGGCCGACCCGAGCTGGCGTTCCTCCCTCGACTGGGCACCGGGCGACGGCTGGACGCCGTACGCGCACCAGGCCCGCGCCTTCGCCCGGCTCAGCTCGGCCCACGGCCGCACGCCGCAGCCGACGATGGTCACCACGGGCACCGGCTCCGGCAAGACGGAGTCCTTCCTCGTCCCCGTCCTCGACCACTGCCGCCGCGAGAAGGCCGCCGGCCGGTACGGCGTGAAGGCCGTCCTCCTCTACCCGATGAACGCGCTGGCCACCGACCAGGCCCTGCGCATCAACGACTACCTCCGCAACAACGACGAGCTCTCCGCCGTCACCGCCGGCCTCTACATCGGCGACGTCTCCAAGACCCGCTACGAGCGGGTGGAGACCAACCGGGCCTCGATGCAGAGCTCCCCGCCCGACATCCTGATCACCAACTACAAGATGCTCGACCTGCTCCTCCAGCGCAGCGACGACGCCCCGCTCTGGAGCGGCGCGGACCTGCGCTACGTCGTGGTCGACGAGTTCCACACCTTCGACGGCGCACAGGGCACCGACGTGGCGATGCTGCTGCGCCGACTCGCCTCCGCGCTCGGTGTGTCCGAGCCGGACCGGCCGCTGGGCACGATCTGCCCGGTCGCGACCTCGGCCACCCTCTCCTCCGACTCCGGCCCGGACAGCGCGGAGGCGATGCTCCAGGTGGCGGGCGAGGTGTTCGGCACGCCGTTCACCGCGGACGCAGTCGTCGGCGAACAGCGCCTCTCCCCCGAGGAGTTCATCCCCTCCGAATCGATCGACCCGCTGCCGGTGCCGACTCCGGACAAGCTCACCGCGATGGCCGATCCGACGCTGAGCGAAGCGGCGTTCGACGCCCTCGCGGAGGCCTTCACCGGCGAGCGCGGCCTCGACCGCTTCGAGCTCGGCGCGCGCCTGAAGAGGCACATCCTGACCCAGGCCGTGATGACGGCACTCGACGGCGAGCTGAAGTCCGTCGACGAGGTCCTCGCCGTCCTCTGGCGCGCGGGTGCCTACTCCTGGGGCCAGGCGATCACCCAGCGACCCGAGCAGGCCGCCGAGGCACTAGCCAGGTTCGTCGCCCTGCTGTCCACCGCCCGCGCACCGGAGTCCCGCACCGGCACGCCCCGGCCGCTGGTCCAGATCGAGGTGCACCAGTGGGCCCGGTCGGTGTCCCGGGTGCTGCGCGGAGTGCTGCCCTGGCCCCGCGCCCAGTTCCAGTGGGACGCCGGCGACGCCTCGCAGGCGGGCGCGCCGGAGACGGTGCGCAGCGCCCCGATGACGACCGCCAACGGCGGGGAGAGCGCCAATCTCTTCCTCCCGGCGGTCTACTGCCGTGACTGCGGGCGCTCCGGCTGGGCGGTGTTCACCCCGGAGAGCGACGACCTGGAGGTGGAGGTCACCCCGTCGAAGATCCGCCGGGCCTCCACCAGCCAGGACCGGATCCGGGTGCGGAACCTGATCGCCGCCACCGACGCGGAGGCCAGGCGCGCCTCCGCCGAGGCGCCCGTGGCGGCCTCGGCCCGGGGTGCCCGGGGCGGGCAGCTGCACGGCGCCGGCGGGGACCTGATGGTGCTGGACGGCGGCAGGCGCCGGCTCCGTCTGCCCGATCCGCTCACCGACTTCGACCCGGAGACGGGCGAACCGCGGGTCGGCACGCCCGACTCGGCCTTCGTCCTGGTCAACCGGGGTGCCACCGCCAACACCGCGGCCAGGGAGGACTGGTGCCCGGCCTGCGGCGAGCGCAACGCCGTCCGCTACCTCGGTACCGGACAGGCGGCGCTCGCCGCAGCCTCCATCACCCGGCTGTTCACCGGCGGCGAGCTCGACGAGAAGGCCGACGAGCGCAAGACCCTGATGTTCAACGACTCGGTGCAGGACGCGGCACACCGGGCCGGCTTCGTCGCCAACCGCTCCTACACCTTCTCGCTGCGGGCCCTGCTGGTGGCGCACCTGTCGCAGGACCGGCCGACGGCGCTGAACGACCTGATCGCCGAGGTGATCGCGGACAGCACGGACGCCGACACCCTGGTCGCGGTCGTCCCGCCGGACCTGCACGACCTGCGCGGCGTCGCCCGGTTGCTGTCCGGGAAGTCCAAGGGCGACCGGGCGACCTGGCAGCTGATCGGCGAGCGGCTGGCCTTCCAGACCCTGATGGAGTTCGGCCTGCGGGCCCGGCAGGGCCGCACCCTGGAGCTCACCCGCACCGCGGCCGCGCACGTTCGCCTCACCGACCCGGCGGCGGCCGTCGCGCTCGTCCGCGAGGCGCACGCGTCGAGCGGGCACGCGGACACGCTGGAGCCGCTCGACGACGCCCGCTACCTGGCGTTCCTGCGGGTCTTCCTGGAACGGCTGCGCTGGCGCGGCGCGATCAAGCACCGCTGGCTGGAGCAGTACCTCTCCGAGACCGGAACCAGCCGCTACTTCGTGTGGGGGCGGCGTCCGCAGGGCATGCCGGCCTTCCCGAAGGGCGTCGCCGCCCCGGTCTTCCTGCTCTCCGGTCCGAAGGACGGCAGCGAGTTCGACGTGGTGAGCGGCCGGCTCGCCTGGCACGAGCGCTGGGCCGGGCGGACCCTCGGCCTGCCGCGCGAGCAGTCGCCCGCCTTCTGGGGCGCGCTGCTGCCCGGCCTGCACGACGCCGGTCTGCTGTCCGTGCGCACCGCGAAGGACGGCGCCACCCGGATCCACGGCCTCCAGCCCGGGGCGATCGACGCCCTGCTGCTGTCCGACGAGGACGTGGAGACGGCGTACGTGCGCTGCCGGGTCTGCTTCTGGGAGCAGACCGTGCACCCCTCCCTACTGGAACAGTGGCACGACGCGCCGTGCCCGTCCTACCGCTGCTCCGCCGGGCGGCTGGTGGCCGGCACCCACGCCCGTGAGGCGGACGTCCACGCCCGGGACCGGCAGTTCCGCGAGGACTACTACCGCCGCCTCTACCACAGCGCGGGCCCGTACCAGGTGGTGACGGCCGAGCACACCGGCATGCTGAACCGCGAGCAGCGCGAGAGCGTCGAGGCGGCGTTCCGCCGCAAGCGGCTCGACGGACGGGTCTTCAACGACCCCAACGTGCTCTCCTGCACGCCCACCCTGGAGCTGGGCATCGACATCGGCGACCTGTCCGCCGTGGTGCTCGCCTCGCTGCCGCGCACCTCGGCGAGCTACGCACAGCGGGTCGGCCGGGCGGGCCGGCACACCGGCAACGCCTTCCTGCTGACCATCCCGGAGCGGCGCAAGCGCGACCTCTACTACCTGGACCGCCCCAAGGACATGATCGCCGGTCCGATCACCCCGCCCGGCTGCCACCTCTCCGCGGTGGAGATCCTGCGCCGCCAGTACCTCGCCCACCTGCTGGACCTCGCGGCCCGCGGCCGTCTGACCGGACACGGGGGCCGGGTCCTGCCCGGCCTCCCCCGCAGGGCCAAGGAGCTCTTCGGACCGCACGGCTACCTGGCCGACCTGACCGAGGCGGCGCTCACCCACGGCGAAGCCGCCGTCACGGGGTTCCTGGCGCTCTTCCCCACCGGCGTGAGCGACCAGGCCGCCGCCGATCTCCGGGCCTACGCCACCGGCGGCCTGCGGGGCGCGATCGAGCAGGCCGACCGGGCCTGGGCGGCGCGCGAGGAGACCCTGCGCACCCGGATCGCCCACATCAACGCGGCCGTCGCCGCCCTGCACGACGCCGACCCGGAGGAGGCCCGGCAGAAGGCCGAGCTGGAGGCCGAGCGCCGCGGCGTGGGCAAGCAGCTCGGCAAGCTGCTGGAGGAGACCCCGGGCCAGGGCGCCCTGGTGGAGCTCGGGCTGCTGCCCAACTACGCGCTGGTCGACGCGTCCACCGTGCTGGAGGCGACGCTGTACTGGCCGGAGGAGAAGGCCCCGGGCGAACGCCCCTCGTACGACTCCGAGCTGCGCCCCTACGAACGGCCCCAGCGCCTCGCACTGACCGAACTGGCCCCGGGGAACACCTTCTACGTCAACCGGTACCGGCACGAGATCACCGGCCTCGACATCGGCACGGCCTCCCAGCCGGGCTGGCAGACCTGGCGGGTCTGCCCCCAGTGCGGCTACGTCCGGACCTCGGGTGCGGAGGGCGACCGGTCGGCCTGCCCGCGCTGCCGCAGCGGAGCGATAGCGGACGACGGCTCGTGCCTGTTCAAGGTCGTCCAGCCCCGGCTGGTGACGGCCCGGGACAAGCGCGACGACGCCCGGATCCGGGACGACCGGGACGAGCGTGACCCCCGCTTCTACGAGGTCGTGCACGCGGTCGACATCCCGGAGGAGTCGCTGGAACCCGGCTCCTGGCGGCACACGACCGAGACCTTCGGCGTGGACTTCTCCCGCACGGCCGTGATCCGCACCGTCAACGTGGGCCCGGCCCGCTTCGACATCCCGGCGGCCGACGAGTTCGCCGGGCACACCGTGCGGCTCAACCCGTTCCACGTCTGCACCGGCTGTGGCGCCGCAACCGCCGACGGTCGTCCGGTGTTCGACCACGACACCGACGAACTGAGCGCCTCCGCCGCCCGCGACCCCCGCCTCAAGCACCACCGGCCGTGGTGCCCGGTGCGGCGCGGGAAGGCCTCGGAGGCCGAGCAGCTGCCCGTCCTGCTGGGCCACGAGCTGCGCACGGAGGCGCTGCGCGTCCTGCTGCCGGCCGCGACGGTCCTGGTCGAGGAGAAGATCCACTCCTTCCGGGCGGCCCTGCGGCTCGGCGTGGACCGGCAGTTCGGCGGCGACCCCCAGCACCTGGAGCACACGCTGGCCTCGATGCCGGACAGCGGAACCGGTGAACGGCGCTGGTTCCTCGTGCTGTTCGACGCCCTGCCCGGCGGCACCGGGTACCTGCACCGGCTGACCGACCCCGCCGTGTTCCGGGCCACCCTGCTCAAGGCCCGCGAGGCACTGCTCGACTGCGCCTGCAAGGACGAGGAGCACCGCCGGGCCTGCCACCGCTGTCTGCACCGGTACACCGCCGAACGCTTCCAGTCGAAGGTCTCCCGCCTGGAGGCGCTGGCCCTGCTGGAATCGCTGCTCTTCGACCGCGAGGGTGCCGACGCCTGGCGGACCACCGCGCTCGCCTCGACCGGTCTGATCGGCCTGGACCGCCAGGTCGAGTCCGACCTGGAGGCCCGCTTCCTCGCCGCGCTGCGGACGTGGAGCGAGAAGAGCGAGGACGCCGTTCTGGAGGAGGACGGCCGCGCCAGTGGCCATCTGAGGATCAGTGGTGGGGACGGGCGGCTGCACTGGCGGCTGACCGCGCAGGAACGCGTGGCCGGAACGCGAACGGACTTCACATTCACCCGGATCAACGGCCCCACCGGCAGCGTCAAGGTGTACCTCGACGGGCGCCGCTACCACGCCAGCAGGGAGCACAACCGCCTCGCCACCGACGCCGCGGCCCGCACCGGGCTGCGCGCGGACGGATCGGTGGTGTTCCAGCTCACCTGGGACGACCTCGACCTGTTCGAGGGGCGCCCGACCCGGAGTGCGCCTGTCTGGCCCCCGTACGAGTGGGCCGCCCAGGAGGCGGCGAAGGGCGTCTACGAGGAACTGGGCGGCAGCCGACCGCAGCTGGCGGGCGCGGTCCACACCAACCCGATCGACACCCTGTTCGGGTACCTCCGCGACCCGGCGCCCCGGCTGTGGTCCCGCCGGGCCAATGCCCTGGTCAGCGGCCTCACCGCGCACGCCGGCACCGTGCTCGCCGGATCCGCCGACCGGCGCGGTGTCCTTGTGGAGACCCTGCGGACGGCCCTCGGCGTGCCCGCCGGCGGCACGAACGGCGATGACGGACAGGTCGAACCGGTGCACGTCCTGCGCAGCACCGACGTCAACGGCCTGCCCCTGGTGCTCGCCGTGCGCGACGCCGACCAGCAGGCGCCGGCCTGGACGGTGCTCGCCTGCCTGGACGACGACTCGGCCGCTCTGGACACCGACGAGCACAAGCAGCGCTGGCGGGCCTGGCTGTACTGGTCCAACCTGCTCCAGTTCCTGCCCCGCGCAGGCGGCGACGGCGTCCAGCTGACGACCGGCCAGGCCGCGGACTTTCCGCTCGAAGCGCTCGCGGTGTGCGGCGGCGCGGGCGAGTTGGAGTCCCTGAACGCGGCGCAGGCGGCCCCGGCCGAGCCGCCGTCCCCCGCCCTCTCCCCGTTCGAGGAGAAGGTCGTCGTGCTGCTCCGGGACCGTGCCTGGGACAACGACTTCCTGCCGGAGATCGACCCGGACGAGGAGGCCGCCCTGCTCGATCTGGCGGTCCGGCTCGCCGAGCGCGGCAAGTCGGCCCCGACTGTGTTCGGCTACGAGCTCGGCGACAGCCGGTGGCCGGCGGACTTCGTCTGGGCCGACGACGCCGTCAAGGTCGCCGTCCTGCCCGTCCCGGTCCTGCTGCCCGGCGACCCCGAAGGCGCGGCGGACGACGAGACCGAGCGACGCGTCGCCGCCTACCGGGCCGAGGGATGGACGGCCCGCACGGCGTCCGACTGGCTCGACCACCTGGACACCCTCTTCTCCCTGCTCCCCGACGCGTCCTCGTCCGGCGCGCCGCACGACGTGGAAGGCTCTCTGCGATGACCGCCCGGCTCAGCCTGTACCAGAAGGCCGAACAGGAGCTCTACAAGCTCGACCACCAGGTGAAGGGGGAGTTCTACAACTTCAGCCGACTGTTCCGGTCGGACCCCTGGCACTCCAAGCTCCGGCTCAAGCCGCTCAAGGGCGACAGTCGGATCTTCTCGGCCCGCCTCGGCCCCTCCTACCGGGTCCTGCTCACCCGCACGGGTGTGGGCGCCGACGGTGTGGAGAGCTGGCTGGCCATCGCGGTGCGGCACCGCCGTGACGTCTACGAGCAGCTGTCCGTGGCCGTCAACCGGGTCACCGGAGAGATCGAGTTCGTCGACCTGTCCGTGGTCGGCGAGAGCGCGCTGCGCAGGGCCGGCATCGCGCTCACCCCGGCCGAGCCCGAGGCCGAACCGGACGAGGTCCCCGCCGCCCCCGCGCCCGCGCCCACCCCGGTCGACCCGGCGGCGGACCGGGCTGCACCGCTGCTCGCCGCCTACGACGCCGAGCTGCTGCGCGAACTGGGCGTCGCCGAGGCACTGGTGGACCTCGCCCTGGTCGTCACCACCAGCGAGGAGCTCGACCAGCTCGTCCGGGGCGCCCCTCTGCTGACCAAGGACGTGCTCTACGGACTGGCCGCGGGAGTCCCGCTCGACGAGGTCCGCCGGGAGATCACCGCCCCGGTGGAGCTGGACGAGCGGCCCAACCCCGAGGACTTCGACGCCGCTCTGGCCCGCACCACCGTGACCGTGGTCACCTCGGACACGGCGCTCGCCGCCGCGATCGGGGAGGGCGACTTCCGGGCCTGGAGGGTCTTCCTCCACCCCACCCAGGCCAAGCTGGCCAACCGCGTCTACAGCGGGCCCGCCAGGGTCTCCGGCGGGCCCGGCACCGGCAAGACCGTCGTCGCCCTGCACCGGGTCGCGCACCTCACGGAGCAGCTGCCGCCCGGCGAGAACAAGCCGATCCTGCTCACCACCTTCACCAAGAACCTGACCACCGACCTCCGGGCCCGGCTCGCCTCCCTGCTGGAGCCCGAGCGGCTCGCCCGGGTCGAGGTCGCCCACATCGACCAGCTCACCGCACGGGTCCTCGCCGAGAACAGCCTCGCGGGCCGCACCCGCAGCCGGGTGGAGAACCAGGTCGCCCTCCGGGAGCTGCGGGACATGCTCCTGGAGCTCGACGAGCGTGCCTGGGAGCCCGAGTTCCTGCTGGAGGAGTGGGAGCAGGTCGTCCTCGGCCAGGCCGTTCCGACCCGCACCGCCTACCTCCAGGCCCGGCGCGCGGGCCGTGGCCGACCGCTCAACCGCTCCGAGCGGACCGCGGTGTGGAGGCTGCTGGAGCAGTACACCGCACGCCTCGACAAGTTGAACCTGGAGACGTGGAGCCAGGCGTCCGAACGCGCGGCCCGGTTCGAGATCGGCCGGGCCGCGAAGGTCCGCGCACGCGCCGACTACAAGGAGCAGATCGGTGCCCAGGACCTGATCCACCGTGACGCGGAGTCGGGCATGCGCTACCTCCACCACCGCTACCGGCACATCGTCGTCGACGAGGCCCAGGACCTCAGCCCCGCGCACTGGAAGATGCTCCGCGCCATGGTCCCCGACGGCCCCGACGACCTCTTCATCGCCGGCGACACCCACCAGCGCATCTACGACAACCAGGTCTCCCTCGGCGCCGTCGGCATCAACATCCGGGGCCGCTCCAGCCGGCTCACCCTGAGCTACCGGACCACCAAGGAGATCCTCAGCAAGGCCATCACCGTCGTCACCGGCAAGGATGTGGAGTTCGACGACCTCGACGACGGCACGGACAACCTCACGGGCTTCCGATCCGTCCTCAGCGGGCCCGACCCCGTCCTGACCGGGTACCCCACGTGGGCCGAGGAACTGAGCGGACTGGCCGAGACCCTCCGGACCTGGCGGACCGAGCTCACCACGGACGAGGCCGGACGGACCGTGCGCGACGCCCGTGGCCTGCTGGCCGTCTGCGTCGCGGACCGCAGCAAGGTCAACGAGGTCATGTACTACCTGACCACCACGGCCGGCATCACCTGCGCCGAGCTCACCAAGGAAGGCCCGCGCGGCGAAGGTGAGGTCCACGTCGGCACCATGCACCGGTTCAAGGGCCTCGAATACCAGCGCCTCGCCATCGCGGCCGTCGGCGAGGGCATCCTTCCCCGGGCGTTCATCGAGCAGTACCGCACCACCGACCACACCCGGTACCAGCGTGAGCTCCGCAAGGCGCGTGCCCTGCTCTTCGTCGCGACGACCCGCGCCCGCGACTCCCTCAGCATCTCCTGGCACGGCACGGCCAGCCGCTTCCTGCCGCGCTAGCTCCTCCTCCGCTGCGGAGCCGGTCGCGCGGGACGCCCGGAGCCTCGTGCGCACCGCTCCGTCGGGTCCGCGGCGCCGGGTTCCCGCAGTGGTGCGCGTGATGCGTCCGGAGGGCGGGTGGGCCCGCCGATGGGCGACTTCCGTGCAGTGCGGTGTCCTTCCCCGGGCGTACGGGAGTACGTCCGCCGGGCGAGGAGCGGGTCGTCGGGCGGGGCGACGATTCGGTGCCGGGGGGCGGGGAGGCTGGGTCCGGAGGCGGGCGCGATCGGTGTGCCCGCCGGATCCGGGGAGGAAACCATGAAACGTCGTCTTGCCCTCGTCGCGGCCGCTGCCGCCTGTCTCGCCCTGGCCGCGCCGGTGGCTCCCGCCTTCGCGGCGCCGGGTCCGCCGACCGGTGACGGCCCGGCCGCGACGGCGGAGCAGCGGGGTGGCACCGACGGACGGCGGCAGCAGGCGCTGAGCGCGCTGACCGGGGCCGGGGCCTCCTCGGCCGTCGCCGAGGTGCGCGACCGGGGCGGGGTCTGGCGCGGTGCCTCGGGCGTGGCCGACCTGGCCACCGGGGCACCCGCGCGGGCCGACGGGCGGTTCCGGGTGGGCAGCGTGACCAAGACGCTCGTCGCGACCACCGTGCTCCAGCTGGTCGGCGAGCGGCGGCTCGGCCTGGACGACCCGCTGGCCCGGCACCTTCCGGGGCTGGTGCCGGGGGCCGAGCACATCACGGTGCGGCAGCTGCTCAACCACACCTCGGGGCTGTGGGACCCGACCAACGAATCCGGCGGGATCTTCCCGAACCTGTTCGAACCGGCGGTGTTCCGGGCCTGGATCGCCGACGGCGGGCTCCGGCGGACCGTCACCGCCCGCCAGTTGGTGGCCGCCTCGGCCGCCCACGCCCCGGACTTCCCGCCCGGCTCGGCGTGGAACTACTCCAACACCAACTACGCGCTGCTGGGGCTGCTGATCGAACGGACCACCGGCCACGAGTACGGCGAGGAGGTCACCCGGCGGATCCTGCGTCCGCTCGGGATGTCCCACAGCCTCTTCCCCGGCACCTCGACCGGAATCCCCGGACCGCACGCCCACGGGTACTGGACGGTCGTCGACGAGACGGGGCCGGGCAGCCGGACGGACGTCGACGTCACCGAGCAGAACCCCTCCTGGGCCGGCGCCGCGGGGGCGTTGATCTCCACCACGGAGGATCTCAACCGCTTCCAGCGGGCCCTGCTGAAGGGGCAGTTGCTGCCCCAGCGGCTGATGCGGGAGATGACGGCCACCGTCCCGACCGACCCCGCCGGACACCAGCTCGACTACGGCCTCGGCCTGGCCCGGTACCAGCTGTCGTGCGGACCGGTCCTCGGGCACAACGGCGGCATCTTCGGCTACGACACCCAGCTCTGGGGCACCGCCGACCGCCAGGTCGCGCTCTCGTACACGGGCCGCGGCGACCGGGAGCAGGACGCGGCGCAGCAGGCGGCGATGGCGGGGTTCCTGGAGACGGCGTTCTGCGCGGACCGCTGACCGCGGGGGACACCGACCGCCGGGGGCACCGACCTCGGTGACCCCGGCACGATCCGGTGCACCCGATGCCCCCGGTGCACCGGGGTGCAGGGGTGCAGGGCCGTCGGCCACCCGCCGGGGAACCCGGGGCACCGGCTTCCCCGGCCGCCGCTTCCCGCCTTCCCCCCTCCCCCGACGGAGGACCGTGTGAACACCCCGGTACCGGCCGGGTCCGGCGGTCCTGCCTGGCCGGTGGACGCGGACAGCCGACTGTCCGCGGTCATGGTCGCGCGGGGCCTCGGCCCGGTGGAGCCGGCGGCGCGGCTGGGCTGCGACACAGGGGGCCGACGGCGACGGCCGGCGAGGACGGTGCGGAGCTGCTGCTGCTCGGCGCCCGGTACCGGCCGGGCGGGGGCCGGGGCGGGCTGGTCCGGGTCGGGGAGCGCGCCGGGTGGGCCGTCGCGGTCGAGTAGGGCGACGCCCCGTGCCGGGGCCGGCTCGCCGACGCGTCGCGGGGGCGGCGGCGAGGCCCCGCGCCTCGAACGGCCGTCGGACGACGGGTTCTCCGGCGGGCCCCCGACGTCTGCTACGCCCGTGACGGCGGGTGCGGCGGGTGCGGCGGGGGTACGGGCCGGCGGCGGAGGCGCGGCGGTACGGGCCCGAGCCGGACCTGCCGGTGCCCCGGCTGGTCACGGCCGGTGTCCTGGTGCCGGACGGGCGGACCTGGCTGCCGCCCGCCGACGGCTCGGACCGGACGGCCCTGCGGCGCGGCCCGGGCGCGCCGGAGCAGCGGTTCGGGCCGGCACTGCCGCCCGGCCTGCTGCTGGACGCCGAGCCGGCTGCGCCCCCGGTGCGGCAGGGCGCGCCCGGTGACCGCCGACCGTCAGCCGCCCGCGTCGTCCCCCTCACCCGTCCCCACCCGTCCCGTCCGCCGGCTCGCCCGCCTGATCGCCCGCCGCAGCGACGAGCCCCCGGACGGTCGCGGTCAGGATGCGGGCCAGCCGGGGCTCGACCTCGACGACGGCGTGGGCGAGCCGCGGGTCGCTCCGGTAGAGGGCGGCGACCTCCGGGCCCGGGTTGGCGATCTGCCACAGGGCGCCGGCGAGGGAGACGGCGGTGGCGACGAGGTCGACCACGTCCTGGTCGCGCAGACCGGGAAGCTGCGCACGGACCGCTGCCGCGATCGGCTCACGGGCGGCGAGGGTGGCGAGCTTGAAGTCGCGGACCGCGTCGAGGGAGACATTGCGTTCGAGGTTGAGCGGGGCGTGGGCGAGCAGGTCGCAGAACGGCCCGCGGGCGGCAAGGGTGGCGGCGAAGGCCCGCGCCACGGCGGCCGGTCCCGGATCGGTGCTGTCGCGCAGGCGCGCGGAGAGCGCGCGGGACCACTCGTCCCAGCCCTCCGCGGTCAGCCGCAGGAAGATCTCCTCGCGGGTCTCGAAGTAGCGCAGCAGCGCCGACTTGTGCATCCCCACCGCGGCGGCGATGTCGGTGAGGGTGACGTCCCTGATGCCGCGCTCGCGGCCCAGCGAGCGGGCCGCCTCCAGGATCGCGGCCTCGCGCTGCCGCTTGGCCTCGGGCGAACGGGCTCGCTGGAACTCCGATGCAGTCACCGGCCCATAGTAGCGCAACGCCGTTGCACTATTACCGCAACGGTGTTTTACTAACGGCATGGACACCAACCACACGGACGCCACGACCGCGGACACGCCGACCACGGAAGCGCCGACCACGGACAGCAGGACCTGGTTCATCACCGGCAGCTCCCGGGGCTTCGGCCGCACCCTCGCCCGGGCCGCCCTGGAAGCCGGCCACCGGGTGGCGGCGACCGCCCGCCGCCCCGAGCAACTCGGCTCCCTCGCGGACGAGTTCGGCGACCTGGTCCGCCCGATCGCGCTGGACGTCACCGACCCGGCCGCCGCCCGGGCCGCGGTCGCCGAGGCGCACGCGCACTTCGGCCGGATCGACGTCCTGGTCAACAACGCCGGCTACGCCAACGTCGCGCCGATCGAGACCGCCGACGACGCCGACTTCCGCGCCCAGTTCGAGACAAACTTCTGGGGCGTCTACAACGTCACCAAGGCCGCGCTGCCGCTGCTGCGCGAACAGCGCGGCGGGCTGGTCGTCCAGTTCTCCTCGGTCGGCGGGCGGGTCGGCGGCTCCCCGGGCATCGCCTCCTACCAGGCGGCCAAGTTCGCCATCGACGGTTTCAGCCGCAGCCTGCGCGCCGAGACGGCGCCGTTCGGCGTGAAGGTGCTGGTGGTCGAGCCCAGCGGGTTCCGCACCGACTGGTCCGGCTCCTCGATGACCGTCCACGACGTCCCGGCGGACTACGAGGAGACCGTCGGCGCCACCAACTCCCGGCTGCGGCAGGGCGAGGCCGGCAGCGCCGGCGACCCCGAGCGTGCCGCCGGGATCCTGGTGCGGATGGCCGGGCGCCGTGACGTCCCCGACCACCTGCCGCTCGGGGTCAACGCGGTCGAGTACTCCCTCGCCCACGGCCGCCGGCTCCTGGCGGACGACACCCGGTGGCGCGAAGTCGCCCGCTCCGCCGACTTCGCCGAGGCCTACCCGGTCGCCTTCCCACCCGACCGGGAGGAGTGACCGGGGAGCAGTGAGCGGGGAGCAGTGAACGGGGAGCAGTGAGCGGGGCAAGGACCGGGGGCGAAGACCGGACGCCCCACCCGGAAGCACCGCCCGAACGCGCCCACCCGGGCCGCCCACACGTGCAGCCGTTCCGTCCGGCCGGCACGGCGGGCCGCCCGAACGGACCGGCGGAACCGCCGGGAGCCCGGGGGCCCGCGCCCCCGGCGGACCCGACGACGGGAGTCGGCCGGGCCCACCGAGCGGGCCCCCGGGCCGGATTCCCTGACCCTCGTTCAGAGTCCGGAAACCGTCGCTGGATTGTTCGTGCCCATCCCCTATGATCCGATGCCGGGGGGAGGCGGTCCGTACACGGTCCGCCGTCGCGTCCGCCCTGTCGGCGGCGCGCCCGTGCCGCCGATCCGACGTTCCGGCACCCCGGACCAGAGATCGGAGGAACCGCTCCGGTGAACCTCACGCGGCGAAGCAGGCGGCGACGGCGATGTCGCGGGGCCGGTGGCCGCGGTCGGTGAGCGCCCGGACGGCCTCGGGGA
>NZ_JBHJRC010000017.1:0-57869 GCF_042261735.1 Kitasatospora sp. NPDC056327
GCCCGGGCGCGGGCGGGTGATGCGGCGGCGGGCGACGCGGCGGGTGACGCGGCCGCGGGCCGGCGGCCCGGCGGGGCTCAGTAGGCGCGCCAGCCCTCCGGGTCGAGGCCGCCGGGCACGGCGTCGGCCGGGCCGTAGGGCTCGCGGGTGAACACGAAGGAGCCGATGTCCAGGTGGCCGACCGAGCCGTCGGCCGCCCGCACCACGCGCAGGGTCTCGCCGGCGTAGTAGTCGTCCAGCCCGGTCCAGGTGCCGTCGTCCTCGGCACGGAACCGGGAGGCGCGGCCGCTCCGGCCGAGCACCGAGAGCTCCAGCGCCCGGTCGGCCTTCAGCCGCAGCGTGTGCGGGGCGGCGCCCCAGTACCACGGGCCGGTGAGCGCCAACAGCTGCTCGTCGACCTCGCCCAGTGGGCGCCAGGGCTCGGGGATCCGGGGCTCGTGCTCCGCCGTGACGGCGATCAGCTCGGCGGTGAGCTGCGCGGTGCCGGGGCCGTTGGTCGCGTTGGAGAACGTGACGGCGGCCAGACCGTCGGCCTCGCTGATCCAGAGACCGGCGGTGAAGCCGGGCATCGAGCCGGAGTGCCCGTACAGGGTGCGCTCGCCGTGCCGGATCAGCTGGAGGCCGAGGCCGTACGTCTCGGTCCAGTCGCCGGCCTCGGGGCCGACGGCGGGGCGGCGCATCTCGGTCAGGGTGTCGGCGGACAGCACCTTCTCGTGGCCGCCGGCCAGGAAGGCGGCCCAGCGCGAGAGGTCGGCGGTGGTGGACCACAGCTGTCCGGCGGGCGCCATCAGGCCGGTGTCGGTGAGCGGTTCGGGCAGCATGACGTCGGCCCACGGGTGGACGGCGAAGCCGCCGGCGTGCGGGGGCTCGGGGAGCAGCGTGGTGCGGGTCATGCGGAGCGGCTGGAGGACCTCGCGGCGCAGCACCTCGCCCCAGGGCTCCCCGCGCAGCCGCTCGACCAGCGCGCCGAGCAGGGCGAAGGTCGGGTTGGAGTAGTGGTGCACCCGCCCGGCGGGGTGCCGGCGGGGCCGCTCGGCCTCCAGGACGTCGGCGAGCCCGGGGCGCAGCGCGCCGTCGGTCCGCTCCCACCAGGGGCCCGGGGTCTCGGAGGCGAGGCCGGCCGAGTGGGAGAGCAGCTGGGCGACGGTGGCGCCGTCGGCGGGGGTGCCGGGCAGGTGGCGCTCGACCGGGTCGGCGAGGTCGAGCAGGCCCTCGTCGCGCAGCCGCAGGACCAGGACGGCGACGAAGGTCTTGGTGATCGAGCCGATCCGGTACTGCACGTCGGCGGTGGGCTCGTGGCCGTCGACCATGCTGCGGGCACCGTGCCACACCGGCCGCCCGTCCCGGAGCACGGTGGCGACCACCGAGGGGGTGCGGCCCTCGGACTGGGCGACGGCCAGACGGTGCAGCAGCGCGCGGCGGGTGGTGGGCAGCAGTTCGTCGGACAGGTCGGTCATCTGGTCCTCTGAGGTCGTTCGGGCGGTTTCCGTCGGGTTCGGTCCGCAGTGCCATGGCACTGCCGGCCCAACCTAGTTCGCTCCGGCCGGGGCGTTCCACCCATTTTCTCCCGATCGGTGCGCGTGCCGCCGACGCTCCCTCACCGCCCTTCCGGCGGACGCGACTTGACATGAGCAATTGGTCCAGTCCATTTTGGGGGCTCTCCCCGCACCTCCACCCCCCACATCCCCCACTGGAGGTCAACGGTGCACAAGCGCACCCGACTGCCCGCCGCCGGCGCCGCCGTGCTGCTCGCAGCCGCCGCGGCGTTCACCGCGCCCACCGCCGCCCACGCGGCCGACCAGCTCACCAACGGCGGTTTCGAGTCCGGCTCGCTGTCCGGCTGGACCTGCTCCGGCGGCCTCGGCTCCGTCGTCGCCACCCCCGTGCACGGCGGCGGCAAGGCCCTCGCCGGCGCCGCCACCGCGAGCGACAACGCCAAGTGCGTGCAGACCGTCGCGGTCAAGCCGAGCACCACCTACACGCTGTCCGGCTGGGTCCGCGGCACCTACGTGTACCTCGGTGTCACCGGCGGCGGGTCCGCCTGGACCTCCGGCGCCGACTACAAGAAGCTCAGCGTCTCCTTCACCACCGGCGCCACCCAGACCAGCGCCGAGGTCTACGTCAACGGCTGGTACGGCCAGGGCACGTACTACGCCGACGACATCGTCTTCGACGGCCCCGGCGGGGGCGGCACCCCGACCGACACCCAGGCGCCCACCGTGCCGGGCAACCTGCGGGCGGCCGGCAAGTCCGCCAACAGCGTCAACCTGGCCTGGGACGCCGCCACCGACAACGTCGGCGTCACCGGCTACGACGTCTACCAGGGCACCGCCAAGGTCGCGACCGCCAACGGCACCACCGCCACGGTCTCCGGCCTGACCGCGTCCACCGCCTACACCTTCACGGTCAAGGCCCGCGACGCGGCCGGGAACGCCTCCGCCGCCTCCACCGCGGTCACGGTGACCACCGACGCCGGCGGCCCCGCGCCGAGCGGCTTCAAGCAGGCGGCGCCGTACCTGTACAACGGCTGGGGCAACCCGCCGGCCCCGGCCACCGTGATGAACGCGACCGGCATCAAGTGGTTCACCCTGGCGTTCATCCTGGCCCAGAACGGCTGCAACCCCACCTGGGACAGCCAGCGCCCGCTGCTGAACGGCGTCGACCAGGCCACCATCAACGCGGTGCGCGCGGCCGGCGGCGACGTCGTCCCGTCGATCGGCGGCTGGAGCGGCAACAAGCTCGGCCCGAACTGCGCCACCACCGCCGACCTCGCCGGCGCCTACCAGAAGGTGATCGACGCCTACGCCCTGAAGGCGATCGACGTCGACATCGAGAACACCGACGAGTTCGAGAACACCGCCGTCCAGGACCGCGTCCTCGGCGCGCTGAAGATCGTCAAGCAGAACAACCCGGGTCTGCGCACCATCCTGACCTTCGGCACCGCGACCTCCGGCCCGACCTACTACGGCAACCGGCTGATCGAGCAGGCCAAGGCGCTCAACGCGGACATCGACGTGTTCACGATCATGCCGTTCGACTTCGGCAACGCGTCCACCGACATGTACGCCGCCACCGTCAGCGCCACCGAGGGCCTGAAGAACAAGCTGAAGTCCGTCTTCGGCTGGGACGACGCCACCGCCTACGCGCACATCGGCATCTCCGGCATGAACGGCCTCAGCGACACCGGTGAGGTGACCTCCGTCCAGAACTGGACGGCGATCCGCGACTGGGCCAACAGCCACCACCTGGCCCGGCTCGCCTTCTGGTCGGTCAACCGCGACCGCGGCTGCCCGGGCGGCGGCCAGCAGGAGACCTGCTCCGGCACCGCGCAGAGCGACTGGCAGTTCACCTCCATCACGGCCGGCTTCACCGGCTGACGCACCCTCCGCGTGACCGCGGCCCGGCCCCTCGGCGGAGGGGCCGGGCCGTGCCGTTCCCCCGGCCCCCGCGGGGGCTCCTCCCGGGACGGACGGCGCGGTGCGGGCGGGTGACCCCGGCGGCGTGGCGCCGTCCCCGGTCCGCGCCCCGCTCCTAGGGTCTGTGCGATCACCGGCCCCCCTTTACGGAGCGTCATGCCCTCGCACCCCGAGCCGACCCTTCCCGAGCCCCGCCGGCCCGAGCCGCCCACCGGCGTCAGGGCCCGCCGGGTGCTCCGCAACCCCCGGGTCTGGGCCGTCCCGGCCGTGCTGGTCGGCCTGCTGAGCCTGCTGATGTCGCTGCTCTACCTCGGCGGCATCCTCGACCCCCGGGGCGACCTGCACGACCTGCCGATCGCGCTCGTCGACACCGACCGCGGCGCCACCGTCGCCGGACAGCGGCAGAACCTCGGCGAACAGCTCGTCACCGGCATCGCCACCGCCCCCGGCCAGGGCGACGCGGTCTCCTGGCGGCGGCTCGACGAGGCGGCGGCCCGGGAGCAGATGGCCTCCGGCAAGCTCTACGGGGTGCTCCAGGTGCCGCCCGGGTTCACCGCCGCCGTCGCCGCCCTCGGCGGCGCGAGCGAGCGGCCCGAGCGCCCCACCGTGCTCCAGTACACCAACCCGGGCGTCGGCAGCCTCGGCTCCTCGCTCGCCGCCCAGATCGGCCGGCAGGCCGTCGAGCAGGCCTCGCTGGCCCTGGGCGGCCGGCTCCTGGCCCTCCCGCAGGCCCAGGGGATGAACGACGCGGCCCGGCTGCTGATCGCCGACCCGGTCACGGTCTCCACCACCGTCGGCCATCCGATCGGCGACCGCAGCGGACTCGGGCTCACCGCGTTCTACTACACCCTGCTGCTCGTCCTGGCGGGCTTCTTCGGTGCCAACATCATCGGCAACGGCGTGGACGTCGCACTCGGCTACGCCGACAACGAGATCGGCCCCTGGCGGGCCCGCCACCCGGTGGTGCCGATCAGCCGCACCAGCACCCTCGCCGTCAAGTGCGTGATGTCGGTCGGCCTGTCGCTGCTCACCTCGTCGCTGATCATGCTCGCCGGGGTGGTGGTCCTGGACATGGACGCCGCGCACCTGCCGCTGCTCTGGGTCTTCTCGGTCTGCGCCAGCAGCGCGGTCGGCCTCGGCGTCCAGGCGATCAACGCGGCCTTCGGCGGCCTCGGCCTGCTCGTCAGCATGTTCGTGTTCATCGTCCTCGGGCTGCCGTCCTCCGGTGCGACCGTGCCGCTGGACGCGGTGCCGCCCTTCTACCGGTTCCTCGCCCTGTTCGAACCGATGCGCCAGCTCACCGACGGCGTCCGGGCCATCCTGTTCTTCGACGCACAGGCCGACGCCGGCCTCACCCGGGCCTGGGTCTGGATCGGCATCGGCACCGTCGCGGCCCTGCTCTTCGGGTTCGCGATGACCCGCTACTACGACCGCAAGGGCCTGCACCGCGCCGTACCCGAGCTCGCCTGAGCCCGGGTACGGAGACGGAGACGGTGCCGCGGGCGGGCCGCCCGCGGGTCAGCCGGCCGGCAGCGGCGGCAGCTCGGGCCGCCGGAGCCAGGCGTCGAACAGCTCGTCCAGCGGCGTCCGCGCGTACCGGGCGGCGTGGGCGAGGAAGTCCGCGGTGGTGACCACACCGTGCCGGTGGAACGCGGCCCAGTCCCGCAGCATCCGGAAGAACGCGGTGTCCCCCAGGGTCAGCCGCAGCGCGTGCACCACCAGGCCGCCGCGCTGGTACAGCCGGTCGTCGAACATCAGCTTGCGGCCCGGGGCGGCCAGCCGGAGATCCTGCGGCAGCCCGGCCAGCAGCCGGTGCGCGTACAGTGCCCGGGCGTCCGCGGTCGGCCCGCCGGAGCGCTCCGACCACAGCCACTCCGCGTACTTCGCCAGCCCCTCGTTCAGCCAGATGTGGCTCCAGTCGCCGATCGAGACGCTGTTGCCGAACCACTGGTGCGCCAGCTCGTGGGCGACCAGCCGCTCCCGCTCCCAGCCGCCGCCCAGGTGGTTGGTGCCGAAGGTCGCCACCCCCTGCGCCTCCACCGGGACGTCCAGCTCCTCGTCCGCGACCACCACCGTGTACTCGCCGAACGGGTACGGGCCGAAGACCTCGCCGAAGTACGCCATCATCTTCGGCTGCCGCCCGAAGTCGGTCGCGAACGAACCCGCCAGCCGCTCCGGCACGTACCCGGTCTGCGGCACCTGCGGGTGCTCGGCCAGCACCACCGGCCGGTACGGCCCGATGGAGACCGTCACCAGGTACGTCGAGGTCGGCGCCGACTGCTCGTACACCCAGGTGGTGCTGGAGGAGCCGGTCGTGCGGGTCAGCAGCCGGCCGCCGACCACCACCGTGTACGGGGAGGGCGTGGTCACCGCTATCTGGTACGTCGCCTTGTCCGCCGGCCGGTCGTTGCACGGGAACCAGGACGGCGCCCCGATCGGCTGGCTCGCCACCAGCGCGCCGTCGGTCAGCTCCTCCCACCCCAGGCCGCCCCACGGACTGCGCACCGGCCTGGGGTTGCCGGTGTAGTGCACGTCGACCGTGAACGCGGCCCCGGCCGGCAGCGGCTTCGCCGGACGGATCCGCAGCTTGCCCGCCCGGTGCGTGTAGCGGGCGGCCCTGCCGTCCACCAGGACCCGGCCGATCCGGAACTCCGCGAGGTCCAGTGCGAAGTCGCTCAGCGTCGTCACGGCGACGGCGCTCAGCCGGGCCGTGCCGCCCAGCCGGTTGGGGCCGGGCCGGTAGTCCAGCGCCAGTTCGTACCGGTGCACCCGGTAGCGGGGATCACCGCTGTTCGGGAAGTACGGATCCGGCGGGGTGGCGGGCTGAGGGGGCTGCGGGGACTGCGCCGGGCGGGGGTTCACCGGGTCGTACGCTCCTGGAACAGGGGGTGGACGGGGACGGAGGGGACGGACGGGCGGACGCCCGAGGGGCCGGACGGGGCGGACCCCGGCCGGCCCCCCGGGGGACGGCGGTCAGGAGGTGGTCTGCCACACCTCGATCGGGTTGCCGAGCCACCGGGAGTCGGCGGGCACGGATTCGGCGCGCATCACCAGCGAGGCCGGGCCGAGCGTGCTGCGCGCGCCCACCGTACTGCCGGGCAGCACGATGCCGCCGGGCCCCAGGGTGGCACCCTCGCGGAGGACGACAGTATCCATCCGCATGATCCGGTCGTGGAAGAGGTGGGTCTGGACGACGCAGCCACGGTTGATGGTCACACCGTCACCGAGGGTCACCAGGTCCGCCTCCGGCAGCCAGTAGCTCTCGCACCACACGCCGCGCCCCACGCCCGCGCCGAGCGCCCGCAGCCACAGGTTCAGCACCGGGGTGCCGGGCACCGCGCCCACCAGCCACGGCACCGCCAGCACCTCGACGAAGGTGTCCGCCAGCTCGTTGCGCCACACGAAACCGCTCCACAGCGGGTGCTCCACCGCCCGGAACCGGCCGACCAGCACCCACTTCGCCGCCACCGCCACCGCGCACGCCACCGTACCCGCGGCCAGCAGCACCGGGCCGGACAGCAGCGCCGCCGCCGCCGGCGACCACGTGACCGACAGCCACGCCAGCGCCGCCAGCGTCAGCGCGCCCAGCGCACCCGAGGCCAGCACCGGCAACAGCCGGCCCACCTCGACCAGACCGCGCGCCCACAGCAGCCGCACCGGCGGCTCGTAGGTCAGGCTCTGGTCCGCCTCGTCGGCCGAGCGCGGCAGCCGCATCGGCGGCATGCCCAGGTACGAGCCGCCCTTCTTCGCCTTCTCCGGCGTCGCCGACAGCACGCCCACCAGACCGCGCTTGGGCACCGCACGGCCCGGCGCGGTCATCCCCGAGTTGCCCAGGAACGCCCGGTCGCCGACCTTCGCCTCGCCCAGCCGCACCCAGCCGCCGCCCAGCTCGTACGGCGCCATCAGGGTGTCGTCCGCCAGGAACGCGCCGTCACCGACCGTGGTCAGGCTCGGCAGCGCCAGCACCGTGGACACCTCCGCGTGACGCCCGACCCGCATGCCCAGCGCCCGCAGCCACAGCGGGGTCACCAGCCCCGCGTACAGCGGGAAGAGGATCTCCCGGGCCTGGTCCATCAGCTGCATCACCGTCCACGCCTGCCAGCCGACCCTGCCGTGCAGCGGGTGGACACCCGGCTTCAGGCCGATCGACAGCAGCCGCACCGCGGCGACCAGCTGTGCCGCGTACACCACGCCGAACGCCAGGGTGGCGGGCAGCAGACCCAGCAGGGCACCGCCGAGCGCGCCGCCCAGACCGGCCGCCGGGTCGACGAACGGGGCGAGCACCGCCAGACCCGCCACCGCCGGCAGCAGCGGCAGCAGGCTCAGCACCGCGCCGCTCAGCCCGTACAGCACGGACCAGCGGGCCCGGCGCTCCGGACGGTCCTTCGGCCAGGTCCGCTCCGCGCGGCCCAGCTTCACCGCCGGGGCGCCGCCCCAGCGCTGGCCCGTCGGCACGTGCCCGGTGACGCTGGAACCGGCCACCACCTGGGCCCGCTTGCCGACCCGGGCACCCGGCAGCAGGGTCGACCGGGTGCCGACCACGGCCCCCGAACCGACCTTGAGCTGCCCGACCTCCAGCCGGTCGCCGTCCAGCCAGTAGCCGCTGAGGTCCACCTCGGCCTCCACCGCGCAGCCCCGGCCCAGCTTGAGCAGGCCGGTCACCGGCGGCAGCGAGTGCAGGTCCACGTCCTCGCCGACCTTGGCACCCAGCGCCCGCGCGTAGCGGGTCAGCCAGGAACCCGAGAGCGAGGTCGCGCCGCTCACCTCGGCCAGCCGCTCGGCGGTCCACAGCCGCAGGTGGACGGAGCCGCCGCGCGGGTAGCTGCCCGGCCGCAGGCCGCGCAGCAGCAGCCGTGCGCCGCCCGCCGCCATCGCCAGCCGGCCCGCCGGGGTGAACAGCACGGCCGCGCCCGCGCCGAGCGCCCACCACGAGGCGGTCGGCGCCCAGGCGAAGCCGTCCAGGTGCGACAGCAGGTTGCCCAGCGCCAGCAGCGCCACCGTCCAGCGCAGTCCGACCACGGTGAACAGCGGCAGCAGCAGGAGCACCTGCAGCAGCTTGGCCCGGGTCGGCACCGGCTCGATCGTGCGGGCCTCGCCGGACTCCGCCGCGGTGCGCTCCAGGTGCCGGGCGAGCTTGCGCAGCGTCGGCTGCTGGTAGATGTCCAGCACCGCCGCGTTCGGGTAGCGGGTGCGCAGCAGGGTGGTCAGCCGGGCGGCCGCCAGGCTGCCGCCGCCGATCGCGAAGAAGTCCTCCCGGGGGCCGCTCACCGGCACCCCGAGGATCTCCGTCCACTGCTCGGCCAGCCAGGCCTCGGTGCCGTACAGCTGCTCGGTCGGCCCGGCGGTCTCCAGGTCGGGCAACGGCCAGGGGAGCGCGTTGCGGTCCACCTTGCCGGAGGTACGGGTCGGCAGGGTGTCGACCGGGGCGAGCAGCGGGACGAGCGCGGCCGGCAGCTCGGAGCGCAGCCGCCGCACCGCCTCCTCGCGGTCGAAGCCCTCGCCGGTCACCAGGTAGCCGACCAGCAGCTGGTTGCCGCCGCGCGCCGTCCGCACCGCCGCCGCCGCGCCGGCCACGCCGGGCAGCGCCTGCAGCGCCGCGTCGACCTCGCCGAGCTCGATCCGCCGGCCGCCGAGCTTGATCTGCTCGTCCGCGCGCCCCAGGAAGAGCAGGCCCTCCGGGTCGGCCTGGACGAGGTCCCCGCTGCGGTAGGCGCGCTCCCAGCCCATCGAGGGCAGCGGCGCGTACTTCTCGGCGTCCTTCTCCGGGTCCAGGTAGCGGGCCAGACCGACCCCGCCGATCACCAGCTGACCGGTGCCGCCGGGCGCCACCGGCTCGCCGGCCTCGTCCACCACGACGAGGTCCCAGCCGTCCAGCGGCAGACCGATCCGCACCGGGCCCTCACCGGTGAGCAGCGCCCCGCAGGCGACCACGGTCGCCTCGGTGGGGCCGTAGGTGTTCCACACCTCCCGGCCCTCGGTCACCACGCGCTGCACCAGCTCGGGCGGGCAGGCCTCGCCGCCGAAGATCAGCAGCCGGACCTCGTTGAGCGCCTCGGCGGGCCACAGCGCGGCCAGCGTCGGCACGGTGGAGACCACGGTGATCTCCTGCTCGGCGAGCCACGGGCCGAGGTCGGCGCCGCTGCGCACCTGGGAGCGGGGGACGGGCACCAGGCAGGCGCCGTGCCGCCAGGCCAGCCACATCTCCTCGCAGGAGGCGTCGAAGGCGACGGACAGGCCGGCCATCACCCGGTCGCCGGGGCCGATCGGCTCCTCCTGGAGGAAGAGCGCGGCCTCGGCGTCGACGAACGCGGCGGCGTTGCGGTGGGTGACGGCGACGCCCTTGGGGCGGCCGGTCGAACCCGAGGTGAAGATGATCCAGGCGTCGTCCGCGGTGGTCGGGCGCTGCCCGGCGGGCGTCTGGTCGGCGAGCGGCTCGCGGGCCGGGCCGACCGGGGTCAGCGCGCGCCCGGCGCCGAGCACGGCGGCGACGGCGGCCTCCTCGAAGACCAGCTGGGCGCGCTCGTCCGGGTCCTCGAAGTCGACCGGCACGTAGGCGGCGCCGGCGGCGAGCACGGCGAGGACGGAGACATAGAGGTCGTTGGTGCCCGAGGGGACGCGGACGCCGACCCGGTCGCCGCGGCCGATGCCGGCGGCCGCCAGGCGGCGGCGCAGCTGCTCGACCTCGGTGGCCAGTGCCCGGTAGCTGAGCACGGTGGTGCCGTCGTCGAGGGCGGGCTCGGCGGGGTGCTGCCGGGCGGTCGCGTCGAGGAGGTCGACCAGGGTGCGCGGGGCGGGGGCGGGGCGGCCGGGGTAGCGGGCCTGTTTCTCGGCCTGCGGGTCCTGGGCGGGGTCCGGGTCCCGGGCGGGCTGTGTGGGCGGCGTGGGCTGCTGCTCGGGCTGCGCGGGCCGGTCGGCCTGCTCGGCGGGGGCGTGCTGCTCGGCGGGGGTGTCCTGGTCCGCAGGGGTGTCCTGGTCCGCGGGGGCGCACTGCGCGTCCGCGGTGGGCCGTGCGTCGTGCTCGTCCTGCGGGGCCTGCTCGTCCTGCGCGGGCGGGGCGGCCTGTGCCGTGGGGGCGGGCTGCTCCGGCCGGGCGGCCGGTTCCGGCTGCCGGGCCGGTCGGACCTGCTCGGTGTGCCGGACCTGCTCGGTGCGCTGCACCTGCTGGGTCCGGTGGGCCTGCTCGGCGGCTTCCGGGGCGGGGCCGGCCGGCGTGCCCGGGACCGTTTCCCGGTTGGGTTCGGCTGTCATGGCTGCCGTGTGCTCCTTGTCCTCGCCCCGTCCCGATCGATGTCCGACCCTTGGGGGCGGTGGGAGCACTCGTCCTTTCCGGGTGACCCCACTCCGGGGCCGGAGCGGACAACCCGACCGATGGTAGCCCGCTGCGGTGAACTGGGGTCCGATCGGAACTCCGCCCAACTTGCCCTGGAGTGGCCGAATCTGACGGATCGTCAGGCCACAACTGGTGCTCCTTCGGTCATATGTGACGGGTCGTCAGCAGTTCTGACGAACCGTCAGATCGATTTTCGGACCGTGACCCATGCCACATTCCGGGTTGCTCCCTCGGGGTGAACGGAGAGGCGACACGCCGTGACGGACGGGCGACGGCCCCGCCGCGCGGGGGCGCGGCGGGGCCGCCGGGGCCCTGCGTCGGGCGGTCGGGGCCGTGCGGAGGGGCCGCACGGACGGTCCTGCGGAGCCGCGCGGGGGGGGTCCTGCGGAGCCGCACGGAGGGCCCGCTCGCGGAGGGTGTGCGGGCGGGCCCGGACCGGTCAGCGGAAGCTGTCGAGGTGCTCGCGCAGGAACGCCTCCAGGGTGCGCGGGGGGCGCCCGGTCAGCCTGGTCGCCGTGTCGTCCGGAGCCTCCGGGCGGGCGACGGCGAGCTGCTGGATCTCGACCACGTGGGCGGCCAGCCACTCCGGCATCCCGGCCCGGGCGACCAGGTGGGCCCGCATCGCCTCGGGCGGCAGGTCCACGTAGTGCACCGGCCGGCCGAGCAGCGTGGTCAGCAGCTCGGTGAGCTCCTGGTAGCTGTACGCCTGCCCGCCGGTCAGTGCGTAGGTGCCGCCCGCCGCCGCCGGGCGGGTGAGCACGGCGGCGGCGACGTCGCCGATGTCCCGGCAGTCGACGTAGTTGCACCGGGCGTTCCCCATCGAGCCCTGGATCAGCCCGGCCGCGGCGATGCCGGGGGAGAGCAGCAGCAGCTTCTGCATGAAGGCGTACGGGCGCAGCACGGTGGCGGTGACGCCGGAGGCGCGCAGCCGCTCCTCGACGTGGTGGTGGCCCCGGGAGATCACCACCGGGGAGTGGGGCTCGGCTGCCGGGGCGGACACCTTGACGATGTGCTCCACGCCTTCGAGTGCGGCGAGGTCGATGGTGCGCAGCTCGTACTCGACCTGGCGCGGGCCGTTCTCCATGGTGAGGAAGAGCTGCCGGGTGCCCCGGAGGGCGGCGCGCAGCACGTTGGGGTCGGCGGCGTCGGCGGCGACGGCCTCGACCAGCAGCCGGGTGCGCTCGTCCAGGCCGGCCAGCAGCCGGGCGGGGTCGCGGCTCAGTGCGCGGACGGGGATGCCGAGCGCGGTGAGGCTGCGCAGGGTGGCGCCGCCGGTCGCGCCGGACGCTCCCATGATGGTGATCATGCGGGGTTCTCTCCTCGGATCTTCGGTACTGGGTGCTGCCGGCTCTGGCCGGCGCCGCCCGGTGCTGCCGGGTGGTGCCGGCGGTCGCCGGGTGGTTCGAGGCGGTGCCGGGTGGTTCCGGGTGTCGCCGGGTGAGGTGGTCCGGTGGGGCTGCGGGAGGTCAGCGCGCCCTGCGGCGGCGCGGGAGGTCAGCGCGCCCTGCGGCGGCGCGGGCGGGAGGCGCGCCAGCGCCAGGTGACCATGGTTCCCGCGATCGCGGCGGAGATCGGCAGGTCGAAGCGGAGCCGGCCCGGCCACGGGCTGTCGGCGAGCGCCGGGATCCGGGGCAGCAGCTGCCAGCCCGCCATGCCCACCCCCAGCGCGAGGGCGGCGGCGCCGATGCCGAACAGGAGGGAGAGCAGCAACCGCGGTCCGCGCTCCACCCAGGAGCCGGCCCGACGGCGGCGGTGCCGGGCGCCGATGATGGTGGCGACCAGGGCGGAGGTGCCGCCGATGGTGGTGAAGGCCGCGATCCGGAGCTCCGGCTGGCCGCTGGCGAACCCGCTGATTCCGGCCATGACGGAGGGCATGGCGTAGGAGACCAGCACCTCGCGCCAGAGGACGAAGGGCGGCGGGGCGGCGGGCGCGGTCGTGTCGGGGGGCGTGGGTGCGGTGGGCTTCTGCAGGGTTTCGCCGGGCATGTGCGACTCCAAGGTGCTTAGGAGGCTAACTATTAGTGCTAAGGAAGCTAACTACTGGGGCGTGGGGCACCCGGCGCGACCTCTGGCGGGGCGCCGGGGCTCGGTGTCGGACTGCGGGGAGGGCGGGGTGGGGCGGGGGTGATTCCGGGGTGTGTCGGGGTGCGCGGGGTCAGTCGTCGGTCAGGGCGGACATGCCCGCGACCAGTCTGGCCAGCAGGTCGAGGAAGACCGTGCGCTCCTCGACCGAGAGTCCGCCGACCATCGCCTGCATCCGCTCGAAGTGCTCGGGTGCCATGTCGCGCAGCCGCTTGGCGCCGCGTGCGGTGAGTATCACCACGTTGCCCCGTCCGTCCTCGGTGGACGGACGCCGGGCGACCAGGCCGTCCCGTTCCAGCCCGTCGGCCAGGCCGGTCACCGTCGCCCGGGACACCCCGAGCGCCGTCGCCAGCTGGGAGGGCGACTTCTCGCCGCCGTGGTCCTCCAGCTCGGCCAGCAGTCGGTAGCGCCCGGTGGACAGGCCGAAGCGGGCGAAGTGCGCCTCGCCGGCCTGGCCGAGCCTGGCGCCGGCGGTCATCAGCCGTGCCGCGACCAGGACGGCCTGCGGGTCGGCCGACAGGCCGTACCGCGAGAGCTGCCGCCGGGCCTGGTCGAGCGTGGGTGCGCCGTCTCCGGTCGCGGGCTGCTGAAGCATGTAAGTAATATGGCGCCTAACCAGATGTCCCGTCAAGTCGGCCGCGGGTCGGCCGGTGGCCGCGGTGTCCCTCCCCGGGGGATCGGGGGATCGACCGGGAAGCCGGGGGACCGGGAAGCCGGTGCGGAACAGGGGCCGCGGCCGAGCGCCCCCGTCGTACGCACCCGGTCACGGCCGCCGCGTGCGACAGGGAGGCTCAGCCGCGCGGGGCGAGGTGCTCGTCGAAGAACGGCACGGCCTCCTCGACCGCGCGCTCCACGTACTCGGGGACGTCGTAGAAGTCCATGTGGGTGCCGCCCTCGACGACGACGAGCTTCTTGGGGCTGCGGACCCCGGCATGCAGTTCGGTGCTGTGCCAGAGCGAGCCGGCCTCGCTGCCGGCCACTATCAGGATCGGCTGGGTGAGCAGGTCCCCGACCAGGTGGAAGGCGTCGAAGGCGAGGATGCGCGGGATGCTCAGGCCCAGCAGGTACTGGTTCTGCGCGTTGGGGTGCCGGGCCCGGGGGGTGAGGTAGTAGTCGTGGGCCCGGGCCAGGTCGTGGGGGACGTTCCCGTCGAGCTCGACGGGCACGTAGGGCGCCATGACGGGCTCGCCGCCGGTGGTGGCCTGCGCCTGCCGGGCCTGGGCTGCGGCGTCGCGCACGGCGACGGCGGCGGAGTCCTGGTCGGTGCCGTACCAGCCCTTGCGCCAGGCGCTGCCGATGTTCAGGGCGCTGACGGTGGCCAGGGCCCTGATCCGGGAGTCGGTCATCGCGGCGTTGACGGCGTAGCCGCCGCCTGCGCAGACGCCCAGCACGCCGACGCGGTCGGCGTCCACGTAGCCCAGGGACTGGAGGTGGTCGACGGCGGCGTGGACGTCCTCGACGCGTCGCGCGGGGTCCTCCAGGAAGTGCGGCTCGCCGCCGCTCGCACCCTGGTAGGAGGCGTCGAAGGCCAGCGTGACGAAGCCCTGCGCGGCGAGCTCGGCCGCGTACAGGCCGGCGGTCTGCTCCTTGACGCCGCCGCCGGGGTGGACGGTGACGACCGCCGGGTAGCTGCCGTCGGGGTCGAAGCCCTCGGGCAGGAAGAGGTTGCCGGCCATGGTGATCGGGCCGTTGGGGAAGGTGGTGGACTGCACGGGGTGCTCCTCGGGGTCTGCTGTTGCGGGGTCAGTGGGCGCGCAGCGCGTCGACGTCCTGGCGGACGCGAGCCGGCCCGTGGTCGAGCGGCGGGTTCGCGCGGTCCTCGACCGTGTCCGGTGCGCCGGGGGCGTCGGGCCTGCCGGGAAGCGGGGTGGGGATCAGCGGGCCGTCGTGCGGGCGAGGGCGTACTGCTCGTCGGTGACGGGCTCCAGCCAGGTCGTCTCCGGGCTGCCGTCGCCGGTCCCCTCCCACATCGCCAGGTGCTCCATGAACCGGTCCGGGGAGGCACCGTGCCAGTGCTCCTCGCCCGGCGGGCACACCACCAGCTCACCCGGACGGGCCTCCAGGAGCAGACCGTTGCGGGTGCCGACCAGCGCGGTCCCGGAGACGACGTGCAGGCTCCGGCCCCGCACGTGGGAGTGCCAGTGGGTGCGCGCGCTGGGGGCGAAGCGCACCAGGTTGACGCGCATCCGCGACGGGGCCGGGCCCGGGTGGATCTCGTCCCACCGGACGTCGCCGGTGAACCACTCGGCCGGTGCCTTGCCGGTGGCCTGCTGCTTGCCGAATTCCATGGTGCTCTTCCGAAGGGTCCGTGGTGCCGGGTGGGGTTCGTCGGCAATCCGACCCGAAGGCTCCTCCGGGCCGCACAAGGACGGTCACACGCGCCGGATCCCCCCGACAAGGGGAGAGATCCGTCCCCGGAGGGATTCATCCGGGGAGGAGACTCTCCCTCCCACCCGGCCCGCGCGGCGGCCGAGACTGGCAGGTATGAACAGCGATGCCCGCCCCGGCGAACTCGGGGCCTTCCTCAAGGCCCGGCGGGCCGAGCTGAGCCCGGCCACCGTGGGCCTGCCCGCGGACACTTCCCGGCGCCGGGTGAGCGGGCTGCGCCGGGAGGAGGTCGCCCGCCTGGCGGCCATCAGCACCGACTACTACACCCGGCTGGAGCAGGGCCGCATCCAGGCGTCCGCCCCCGTGCTCGACGCCCTCGTGCGCGTCCTGCACCTCGACGACGACCAGCGCACCTACCTGCTCGACCTCGCCGGGCGCCCCGCCGCCCGTACCCCGCGCCGTACCTCGCAGAGGGTCCGGCCGGGGCTGCGCCGGCTGCTGGACGACCTCGGCGCCACCCCCGCCGTCGTCCTCGGACGGCGCATGGACGTCCTCGCCTGGAATCCCCTCGCCGCCGCCCTGGTGACCGATTTCTCGAAGATTCCCGCGAGACGGCGGAACTACATACGGCTGGTCTTCACCGACCCCGGTATCCGCGACCTCTACGCCGACTGGGAGAACGTCGCCCACACCTGCGTCGCCCAACTGCGGATGGAGGCCGCCCGCAACCCGGCCGACCCCCGCCTCGCCGCCCTCGTCGGCGAACTGTCCGTCCAGGACGCCGACTTCCGCCGCTGGTGGGCCGCCCACCACGTCGCCGTCCGCGGTGTCGGCACCAAGACCCTCCGCCACCCCGTGGTCGGCGACCTCACCCTCGACTGGGACACCCTCGCCACCACCACCGACCCGGACCAGCAGCTCGTCGTGTGGTCCGCCGAACCCGGTACCCCCTCGCACGACGCTCTGCGGATCCTCGCCTCCTGGACGGACGCCGCCGTCCCGTCCCGTCCCGCCGGAGGCGCCACCGCTGCCACACTGGAGCCATGAACAGCCGCGCCGGCGACCCGAAGCAACTCGGCACCTTCCTCAAGACCCGCCGGGCCGAACTCGACCCGCAGCAGGTCGGACTCCCCGCCACCGGGACGCCGAGACGGGTGGTGGGTCTGCGCCGCGAGGAAGTCGCCCGGCTGGCCTCCATCAGCACCGACTACTACACCCGCATCGAACAGGGACGGATGCCCGCCTCCGCCCCCGTCCTCGAAGCCCTCGCCCGCGCCCTGCGCCTCACCGCCGACCAGCGCACCTACCTGCTCAGCCTCGCCGGACGGCGCCCCGCCGAACCGCCCGCCCGCCCGACCACGGAGGTCACCGAGCACAACCGCCGCCTGCTGGGCCAACTCGCCACCAGCCCCGCCGTGGTCCTGACCGGAACCATGGACGTCCTCGCCTGGAACGCCCTGGCCGCGGCCCTGCTGACCGACTTCGGGCAGTACCCCGAGGACCGGCGCAACTACGTCTGGCTCCTGTTCAACGCCCCCGAAATGCGCGCCCGTTACGGCGACTGGGAGGGCGGTGCCCGCTCCTGCGTGGCCTACCTGCGGATGCACACCGCCCGCCGCCCCGACGACCCCCGCCTGCACCGACTCCTGGCCCAGTTGGCCGACCACGGCGACTTCCAGGAGTGGTGGCGGGCCCACGAGGTCGCCGTCCAGGGCAGTGGCGACAAGCTCTTCCGCCACCCGGTCGTCGGCGATCTCACCCTGGACTGGGACACCCTCACCAGCGCCACCGCCCCGGACCAGTACATCGTGGTCTGGACCGCCCGGCCCGGCAGCCCGTCCGAGCACCGCCTCCACCGCCTCCACCGGCTCGCGGTCGAGGCGGACGCCACCGCGGCCCGTGCGACGGCGCGCGGTGCCGACCGCCGCACCTGACCCGCGGGCCCCGATCGCGTACCGGCGGTCGCCCCCGGAATTCCCGGCGGCAGTATTCCCGGCATCTCGAATTCGCCTACATACTTTCAGATTAATTCCTATTCTTTGGAAACCCCTCGAATTCCGTGCTACCGTGCGCCCGCCGGCTGCTCGGAGCTGGGAAGAGAGGGTCCCTGGAATGCGACAGCAATTCTCCCGCCGTGGATTCATCGGCAGTACCGGAATGGCCGCCGCCGGCGTCTCCGCCGCTTCGCTGGGCCTGGCCGCCGGAGCCTCGGGGCACGCCTCCGCCGAGCCGGTGGAGCAGCCCGAGGGGGTGACGGTATTCCCTCCGGACTCCCGCTACGAGACGCTCAGCCAGGGCTTCAACCAGCGGTGGCGAAGCCGCCCGGCGTACATCCGGCTGGTGGGGAACGAGGCCGACGCGGTCGCCGAGCTGCGGTCGGCCCTCGACCACGGCCTGCGCCCCACGGTGCGCGGCGGCGGTCACTGCTACGAGGGGTTCGTCGACAACGACAACGGGGTCATCCTCGACCTCAGCACCCTGCGCGGGGTGACCGCCGCGACCGACAAGTTCGGCGGCACCACCTACGCCGTCGAGGGCGGCGCGACCAACTGGGACGTCTACACGGGCCTGTTCCGCAGGTACGGGGTGACGCTACCGGCCGGCTCCTGCTACTCGGTCGGCGCCGGCGGGCACATCTGCGGCGGCGGGTACGGACTCCTCTCCCGCCGCCACGGCCTGACCGTCGACCACCTCGTCCAGGTCGACGTGGCCACCGTGCGCGGCGGCCGGGCCGAGCTGACCCGCGCGCACCGGCGCGACGCCGAGGGCTCGCCCGAACGCGAACTCTTCTGGGCCCACACCGGGGGAGGCGGCGGCAACTTCGGCGTCGTGGTGCGCTACCACTTCGCCCGCGACATCCCGAAGCCGCCGCCCCGCGTCTGGCTGAGCAGCGTCGCCTGGAAGTGGAGCGACCTGCTCAAGCACCCCGAGGACTTCCGCACCCTGCTCACCAACTTCGGCTCCTTCTTCGCCGAGCACGGCGGGCGTGCGGAGCGTGTCTACCGGGGCCTGTTCTCCATCATCCACCTCACCCACCACTCGAACGGGAACGTCGTCCTGTTCAGCCAGTGGGACGAGGACGACCCGGCCCCGCTGGACGCCTTCCTCGCCCACGTCGAGTCCGGCATGCGCACCAGGTCCACCGTCCAGACCGCCCGCGCCGGCCGCCTCCTCCTGCCGTACCCCGACAAGCGGCGCCAACTGCCCTGGTTCCAGGCGACCATGACGGTCAACGGCTCCGGCGCCAACCAGCGCGGCAAGTACAAGTCCGCCTACCACCGCAAGGCCTTCACGTCCGCCCACATCGACGCCTGGTGGACGTGGCTCACCAAGGACGTCGACGGCATCGACCTCACCCAGACCCTGGTCCAGATCGACTCCTACGGAGCCGCGGTCAACGATCGCGGCCCCACGGAGACCGCCGCCCCGCAGCGCGACTCCGTCATGAAGATCCAGTACCAGACCTACTGGACCGACCCCGCCCAGGACGCAGGCCACCTCGCCTACCTCCGCGGCCTCTACCAGGACACCTACCGCGCGACCGGCGGCATCCCCGAGACCGGCACCGACACCGACGGCGCCTACGTCAACTACCCCGACACCGACCTCGGCACCACCGCCGACCGCACCCCTGCCTACCAGCGGCTCTACTACAAGCAGAACTACGCCCGCCTCCAGAAGGCCAAGAAGACCTGGGACGCGGGCAACGTCTTCCACCACGCCCAGTCGATCACCCTGCCGTCCTGACGGGCGGAGCTCGATCCGGGCATCCGCGAACAGCAACGGCTCCACGTACCTTGCCCCGCCGGTGCCGCACAGGCAGGAGGCGGTACCCACGTCCCGGCGCAGGTCCACGAGCCGCTGGGCTCGCCCTGTGCCGGCGGCGAGTGAGCTGCTGCCAAGTCGGTCGGCCGCACCTGCGTCAGGTGCGGCCGGTCGGCGGCGGGGTCAGACCCGGGCCGGCGGAGCCGGGTCGGCGGGGGCCACAGGGGCAGGAACCTTGACGCAGTACTCCTGCTTTCCGAAGATGCTGTCGCAGTACTGCCAGTACAGTGCGTGCCACTCGGGCCCCAGAACCGGGCACCAGTCACGGAAGCTGTGGGGGTGGCAGTTGAGCCACTGCCCCTCCGGCAGATCAACGCCTTCAGGAAGCTGCGGAACGTCGCGTGAAGCGGCGCGGGTCTGGATCTGGATCTGGGCCTCTGCCGGGGCCGTGACCAGGCCCGCCGCAAAGATTGCGGTGAGCAGGGTCGCGACGGCACGTCGTGCGAGCATGTGTCTGGATTTCGTTCTCTGTAGGGCCGTCGCGCCGGGTCCGGCCTGATGCCGACCGGGGATGGGCGTGCTGCTCGACGATCCGTGTGAACGCACCGGCGCCCACGGTGCGTCCGCCCTGTCGGAGCCAGAACCTCGTCTCCTCCTCGACGGCGACCGCGACCTCCAGCGTCACCGTCACCCGGGCGGTGTCACCGGGCTTGAGGGCATCGGTGCCCGCCGGTAGTTCGAGCGTCCCGCCGAACTCGCCTGTGTGCACGTGGAAGCGGGGCCGGCTGCCACCGGCGACCGGGTCCTTCAGGCCACCGGCCTCGGTGGCAAGCAGCTCGACATCCGCCTCGAACGCGGCATGCGCCTTGATGCTGCCCGGCGCGGCCGGCACCTGGCCGCGCGCCAGCTGATCGGTGGTCACTCCGGTCGGCAACAGGCCCACCGCTTCACCCGCCCGCGCCTGCTCCAGTGCCTTGTTGCGCTGTTCGATCCCGACGCAGGTCACCGTCCGGGTCCCGCCGACCCCGACGAGTTCGATCCCGCTCCCCGTGGTGACCGTGCCGCGATCGATCGTGCCGGTCACCGCGACGCCCCGCTCGGGGACGTTGAACGCGTCCTCTAACGCGAACAGGAACGGTCCGTTCGCGTCGGCCGGCTGCTCGGCCGTCTCCGTCGCCGCCACTCGCACCAGCTCCCTCCAGTGGTCGATTCCGGTACGAACCCTGCCTCGCATCACACCGCGCTGTACGGGAACGCGCCGCTGTGCCGCCCGGTCGAGTGAACTCGGACGCCAGTCCTGCGTCCGCGGACCCGGACTCGGCGTAAACGCGCATACGGACTCGATGGTGGGTTCGGTGGCGCATGGGCGGGCGCTCCGGCCCGTCGGGAGGTGGTTGTGGGCGAACCCGGATGTGATGGTCCGATCGCACCGGCGTGCGGGCGAAGGTGATCCTCGGGTCGGCGAACGCGCGGTTCTGGACGGCCTTGAGCCGATCAGCTGCCCGTCTGCTGCTTGGCGTCGATCTCGGCGATGAGGGCCTCGATCAGGCGCTTGATCTCGTCGCGGATGGGGCGCACGGCCTCGACGCCCTGGCCGGCGGGGTCCTCAAGCTTCCAGTCCAGGTACTTCTTGCCGGGGAAGTAGGGGCAGGCGTCGCCGCAGCCCATGGTGATCACGTAGTCGGATGCCTGCACGGCCTCGGTGGTCAGCACCTTCGGCTTCTGGTCCGAGACGTCGATGCCGAGCTCGGCCATCGCGGCCACGGCCGAGGGGTTGATCCGGTCGCCCGGGATCGAGCCGGCGGAGCGGACCTCGACGCGGTCGCCGGCGAGGTGGCGCAGGAAGCCCGCGGCCATCTGCGAGCGGCCGGCGTTGTGGACGCAGACGAACAGGACGGACGCGGCGGGGGAGGGGGTCGTCATCTCGTTCTTCCTCGGGACGGAGTGACCGCACTGCGCGTCCGATCGGCTCGGCCGGTTCTCGGACGCGGCCTGCGGCATGAGCGGCGCGGGCCCGTTGCAGTGCTGTTCTGCGGTGGCGGGCTTGGCTCTTCCGCCGACGTCGGCTAACGTATCACCACATGGTGATGTCAGTCGACAGTGATGTGAATGGCGCGGTAGACGTGCTCAAGGCCGTGGCCGATCCGCTGAGGATGCGGATCCTCACGCTGCTCGCCCGCGAGGCCCTGTGCACCACGCACCTGGTCGAGGAGACCGGCGCCCGGCAGACCAATCTGTCCAACCATCTCAGGATCCTGCGCGAGGCCGGACTGGTCGACACCGAGCCCTGCGGCCGCTTCACCTACTACAAGCTCCGCCCCGACGCCCTGGACGGCCTCGCCGGCTTCCTCGGCGACCTCGCCGCCACCGCCCGTGCCACCGCGTGCGCCGACACGAAGAGGTCCTGCCCGTGACCGCCACCAAGGCCGACGCCCCTCCGGAATCCCCCGAGGCAGGGCTGGTCGGCAAGCTCTCCTTCCTGGACCGGTTCCTCGCGGTGTGGATCCTGATCGCCATGGGCCTGGGCATCGGCCTGGGCCGGCTGATCCCCGGCCTGAACGACGTCCTCGCGAAGGTCGAGGTCGGGGGTGTGTCCCTGCCGATCGCCGTCGGCCTGCTGATCATGATGTACCCGGTGCTCGCCAAGGTCCGCTACGACCGGCTGCACACCGTCACCGGCGACCGGAAGCTGATGGCCTCAAGTCTGGTCATCAACTGGGTGCTCGGCCCCGCCGTGATGTTCGCCCTGGCCTGGATCTTCCTGCCCGACCTGCCCGAGTACCGCACCGGCCTGATCATCGTCGGCCTGGCCCGCTGCATCGCCATGGTCATCATCTGGAACGACCTCGCCTGCGGCGACCGCGAGGCCGCCGCCGTCCTGGTCGCCCTCAACTCCGTGTTCCAGGTCGTCGCGTTCGGCCTGCTCGGCTGGTTCTACCTCGACGTCCTCCCGGGCTGGCTGGGCCTGGCCCAGGACGACCTGCACTTCTCGGTCGGCAAGATCGTCGTCAACGTGCTGATCTTCCTCGGGATCCCCCTGCTGGCCGGGTTCCTCACCCGACGTCTGGGAGAGCAGAAGCTCGGCCGCGAGACCTACGAGCGGAAGTTCCTGCCGAGGATCGGTCCCTGGGCGCTCTACGGGCTGCTGTTCACGATCGTGATCCTCTTCGCCCTCCAGGGGAGGACCATCACGAGCCGGCCCGGCGACGTCGCCCGGATCGCGCTGCCGCTGCTCGTCTACTTCGCCGTGATGTGGTTCGGGACCTTCGCCCTCGGCAAGGCCATCGGTCTCGCCTACGACCGCACCGCCACGCTCGCGTTCACCGCCGCCGGCAACAACTTCGAACTCGCCATCGCCGTCGCCATCGCCACCTTCGGTGTCACCTCCGGCCAGGCCCTCTCCGGAGTCGTCGGCCCGCTCATCGAGGTCCCCGTCCTCATCGGCCTCGTGTACGTCTCACTCGCCTGGCGCCGCAAGTTCACCGCCACGGTCACCCCGGCGGTGGAGGCGCAGCGGTGAACTGCCTCGACCGCGCATCCGTGCCCGCCGCCGGTTCCCACCGGCAGCGGGCACGGATGCCTTCGTGGCACACCGCGGCTGCTGCGCGCCGTTCGCCGGGGCGGACCGGTGACCGGCCCTGACCGGTGCGTCCAGGTCTTCGTGGCCGGCGGCGGTCGGGCCGGGCTCGCCGGCGGCTGCTGCCGACGAAGAGAGCGCTCGCCGACTCATCGCGGGCGCCGTCACCCGCCTCGACGCCCGCGCCCGGGCACGGCCCCGAACGTCGAATCCCGGTCGGCGGTGACGTGCCGGTGATCGGGGAGCCCGGCCGGGACGACGGCCTCCGCCCGTGTCGGGAGACGGGCCCCGCGGGTCACGTCCGGTCGGCGAGAAGGGCGGCCATGGCGGCAAGGACGCCGGGCTCGACGCGGTAGTACACCCACGTGCCGCGCCGTTCGGAGGAGAGGAGGCCGGCGTCGCGCAGCTTCTTCAGGTGGTGGCTCACCGTGGGCTGCGAGACCCCGACGTCCTGGATGTCGCACACGCACGCCTCACCGTCCGGATGGGACGCGACCCGGGAGAAGAGCCGCAGTCGAACCGGGTCGGCGAGCGCCTTGAACATGGCGGCCATCGTGATCGCGTCGGCCTCGGAGAGGTCGGTGGAGGTCAGCGGCGGGCAGCACGGCACCGCCTCGGCCGCCTCGGCCAACGGCAGCGTCTTCGCATTCGACATGCATCAATATTGACACTTGTTGAATCAAGAGGGAAGCGGGGCCCGTCGGGGCGGGTGGAGCCGAACCATTGATTCGATGAATGCCTATGTTGACGCCTGTCGAAGCGAGTGCCAAGCTGGCGGCACAGCAAGACATCGACAGATGTCGAATCAAGGGAGAATCGCCGTGAACACCTCCGCTGCCGGGTCCGAGCTGCCCGTCGTCGTGGTCGGAGCCGGCCCGATCGGCCTGGCCGCCGCCGCGCACCTGATCGAGCAGGGCATCGAGCCCCTCGTCCTGGAAGCCGGGCCCTCGGCCGCGACGGCGGTGCGCGAGTGGGCCCATGTGCGGCTGTTCTCGCCGTGGGCCGAGGTCGTCGACCCGGCCGCCGAGAAGCTCCTCGCCCCCACGGGCTGGGTCCGCCCCGACGGCGCCGCCTACCCGTCCGGCGGCGACTGGGCGGAGCTGTACCTGCAGCCGCTCGCCGACGTCCTCGGCGAGTGCGTGCGCTACGACTCCCGGGTCACCGGCGTCGCCCGCGCCGGACGGGACCGCATCGTCGACTCGGGCCGTGACGAGCAGCCCTTCACCGTTCACGTCGAGCACGCCGACGGCAGCGAGGAGCGTGTCCTCGCCCGGGCGGTCGTGGACGCCTCCGGCACCTGGGCCACCCCGAACCCGCTGGGCGCGAACGGCCTGCCCGCCCTCGGCGAGCGCGCGGCCAACGGCCGTATCTCCTACCGGATCCCCGACCTGCACGACCCCGCCGTGCGCGCCCGGTATACGGGCAGGAGCACCGCGGTCGTCGGCACCGGCGCCTCCGCGTTCACCGCGCTCGCCCACCTGGCGGACCTCGCCGAGGAGGAGTCCGGCACGCACGCCGTGTGGGTGCTGCGGCGCGGCATCACCGGCTCGACCTACGGCGGCGGGGAGGCCGACGAGCTGCCCGCCCGTGGTGCGCTCGGCCTGCGGGCCAAGAAGGCCGTCGCCGTCGGGCACGCCTCCGCGCTCACCGGCTTCCGCACCGCCGCCGTCGAGGCGCAGGGCGAGCAGCTGGTGCTGGTCGCCGAGGACGGACGCCGCAGCGAGCCCGTGGACGAGATCATCGTCCTCACCGGCCTCCGCCCCGATCTCTCCTTCCTGTCCGAGGTGCGCCTGGGCCTCGACGGGCGCCTCCAGGCCCCGACTGCGCTCGCCCCGCTGATCGACCCCAACCAGCATTCCTGCGGCACCGTCTACCCGCACGGCGCCGCCGAACTCGCCCACCCGGAGAGCGACGTCTACCTCGTGGGCATGAAGTCCTACGGCCGCGCCCCGACGTTCCTCGCGATGACCGGTTACGAGCAGGTCCGCTCGATCGCCGCGGCCCTCGCCGGGGACCACGAGGCCGCCGCCCGCGTCGAGCTCGCCCTCCCCGAGACCGGGGTGTGCGGCGGCGCCGGCCTCTTCGACCAGCCCGAGGACGAGCAGGCCGGCGGCGGCTGCTGCTCCGTCCCGGCCGCGCCCGAGGTCCTGACCATCGGCCTGGGGGCGCCCACGCAGTCCTCGGCCGGCGGTTGCTGACCCAGGGCGGGGGAAGTCCGCGGGCATCGCCCTCCGGGTGATGCCGCCCGCGGCCAGGTGGCGCACCGTGTCGACCAGCTGCCGGTGGCAGTGCTCCTCCGGCTGCCCGCCGCTGTCTTCCGGTCAGGAGGGCACGGGGGTCGCGTCCCGCATGACGGCCCGTTCCGGATCCGTCATGCCCGACGGACACCTCGGACGCCCGGGCGAGTCGTTCCCGGCGTTCCCGAACCGGTGGGCGGGACGATCAGGCCCCCGGGCGACCGGGTCGGAGCCGGCCGGCATGAAGGCGTACGACCGCGACAACAGGGCCTCCTGGCGTGCTCAAGGTCTCGACGACCCCGAGCCGCACCAGAGGCCCTGTCTTCATGCCCGGCACGCGGCATGACCACCCGACCGGGTTCCCACTGTCGAACCCATGTCTTCTCAGGGGGTCCAGAGGAAGTCGATGGCGGCTGTGGCCTGGCTGAGGGTGATCTGGTCCGTGGTGTTCAGGAACAGCAGGTCGAACGTGTCGTTCGCCACGTCGAGGGCCTGAGGTGTCGTCGTGCGCCGGTTCGCCGCATCGGGCTCGTCGACCTCCAGGTGCCTGATCACGTTATTGGTGACATCGTCCTTCAGCTGTTCCGCGATGATCCTCCGGTCCGCCGGAGCGTTCGTCATGAGCGGCAACGCCTTGTTGATCTCCTTGATGACCGCGACCGCTGCGTTCTTGGCCTTGGGGGTCGATGCCGTGGAGTTGCTGAGCCGGTTCCACCAGGCGGTCAGTACCTCCGGTGTGGGCGTCTCCACGATCTCCCGGCAACCGTTCTGGAGGGCGATGCTCATCGTGTTGATCTCGGAGTTCTCTGCTCCGCCGCCCGCCCACAGGTTTTCGGCGGAACTGTTCATCAGGTACGCCGCTTTCATGAGCACCTGTGCGTGGTCACGGGGAATGCGGTTCTCGTTCCCCAACTGGGCGGGGGGCATCCGCCTGAGGAAGCCGTCTGCCTCGTCGCCCATCCCCTCGTGCACCCCGGCGCCGAGTTTTCCGTTCAGGTAGGTGATCAGGCCGTCACCATCCGTGGCGTACGCGCGGTTGAGAAGGCCGCGGATGTTGTGCCAGGCGGTGATGTGCCGCCGGTGCTGCGTCGGCTTCAGCGGCAGGTCCTTCTGCAGGTCGCTGGCGAAGCTCGGCCTGCCTTCCAGCTCTGCGTCGTTGACGCGCAGGGTGCCGAAACCGCCGAGTCCGGGTGCTGCGGTGCCACCGTTCAGAAGGTAGTCGATGATGGCCTGGACGGGGTTCTTCCGGTCGGACACACCAGTGGTTTTCATGGTGTATTCCGTGGACAGTTCGAGGTAGGCGGTGCGTTCTTCGCCGGACGTGGCCCGGAAATGCGGCAGGACCCGCTTGATCTCGTCGAAGCTGTCGTCGTACTCATCGATCCAGCGGCCGTACGCAGCACCGTGGTTCTTCAGCTCCGTGAGCAGTTCGTCGACCATCTTGCCCTGCGGGGCGGCGGGGGCCGGCCCGTCACCGAGTTGCCGGAGGCCCTCGCGCGGAGCCCGCTGGACCGCGGTGTCCGCCCGGTGCTCACCGGGACGTTCCGGGTGGTCCGTGTGCGCGGACTGCGGCGGTGGTGTCGCCAGCGCCCGCGCCGCGTTGGCCTCCGCCGCGCGCTCGAAGCGGTCCGACGGGTCGGACACCCGCAGCCCGGTTCCGTTGTCGGTGCCCGCGACGGGGCCCTGGCGCTGCTGGATGACGTGGGTGAGTTCGTGGGCGAGGGTGTGCGGGTCGGTGCCGCCGGTGCCGAGGACGACATGGCTGCCGGAGGTGTAGGCACGGGCTCCGAGGTCTGCCGCGGAGGTTTGGGCCGCGCTGTCGTCGTGGATGCGGACGTCGGAGAAGTCGGCGCCGAGGCGGGCTTCCATGTCGGTGCGGGTGGTGTCGTCGAGCGGGCGTCCGCGGCTGCGCAGCACGTCGTGGACGGCGGAGTTCCGGGCGCGGGCGGCACTGTCCCCACCGCCCTCGGGCTGAGCGGGGCGCCCCGTCGCCTGCCGCTGGAGCATCCGTACGACGGTGGCGTTCCCCGCGGTGGTCTGCAGGGCAAGCAGGTGCTGCACGGGTACCGGAGCAGTGGGCGGGGCCGGGCGAGCCGTGTGCTGGGGGCCGTTGCTGTCGGTTCTGCTTTCCGTCCTGCCGCTGGTTTCGCGGGACCGCATCGGCGCCTCCGGAGTGTGTTGAGCCTTGCTTCTGGATAGCCCGGCCCGGTGAGCCCACGCCACAGGAGAAGGGGCAGCGGCGACGGCAACGAAGGTGCCCCATCGGGCAGTTCATGAGACGGCTCGGATCCTGTGAACGTCGGGTCGGTCGCGAGGATCGACCCGGTGCCGGTGACGAACCGCCACTGGCCGCCCCGGCGGAGGACCGGAGAGCCCGCCAGCCGCTCGGACCGCGGCGAACGGCGTGAGGAGGTGCGTTCGGATGTGGCCGACTCCACTGATTGGTCGTGGCGGCTCGATCACCGCCCATTGGGAGTCCGTCAACGACGAGTCGTAGGAAGGCTTGCACGCACAGACACACATGGTGGTGATCTTCGCGGACACCAGGCCCGCGAAGATCACCACCAGCGCATCACGGCACAGTTGATCAATTACCCAACACTTTCTGAGCGGAGCCGGCGACGAACGGCCCTCCGGCGGCGCGGCGTTCACGGCGGAGGCCGCCACCGACCGGTGCGGTGGTGGCCCCGTGATGCCGGTGCGGGGTCAGCCGATGCGGATGGGCCGGCGTTGGTGGTGGCGGGCCGGAGGGCGGGGGAGCCGGTGCAGGTCGTGGTGCGGCCGAGGTGGAGCAGGACGAGGGCGACGGGGCCGGGCCGGCGGCAGGAGATGTCGTCGGCCGGTGCCGGGCAGGGTTTCGACCGTGCCGCCCGGCGGCGCGCCGGAGTGCCTCGGTGGCGCCGTTCCTCCGCGCAGGTGGGACGGGGTCGGCCCCGCCCGGGTCAGTGGCCGGTGCCGGTGCGGGGCGCCTGGCGCGCGGGGAGGCGGACGCGGAAGGTGCAGCCGACGGGTGCGTCCTCGATGGTGAGGGTGCCGCCGTGGAGGGCGGCGATGTCGCGGGCGATGGACAGGCCGAGGCCGGTGCCGCCGTCGTCGCGGCTGCGGGCGTCGTCGAGCCGGGTGAACCGTTCGAAGACCTTCTCGCGGTCCCCGGCGTCGATCGCGGGACCGTCGTTGGTGACGTCGACGACCGCCTGCCCGGCGGCGGCGTCGAAGGCGAGGCGGACGGTGACGGTGCCGCGGGCGTGGCGCTGGGCGTTGTCCAGGAGGTTGGTGAGCAGGCGGCCGAGCCACATCGGGTTGCCGGCGGCGGTGCAGCCGGCGGCGAGGTCGAGCTCCACGTGGTGCGGTCGGGAGTCGCGGCCCCCGGCGGTGCCGCGGACGAGCTCGGCGAGGTCGACGTCCTCCGTCGGCCCGCTCCGACCGGTGACGTCGAGGCGGGCGAGCAGCAGCAGGTCGGCGGCGAGGGACTGGAGCCGGTCGGTGTCCTGGAGCGCTCCGGCGACCATCTCGGCGCGCACGGCGGGGTCCGGATGGGTGTGGGCGACTTCGAGCTGGGTACGCAGGACGGCGAGGGGGCTGCGCAGTTCGTGGGAGGCGTCGGCGATGAAGCGGCGCTGGCGGGCGCCGGCGGATTCGAGCCGGTCGAGCATGGCGTTCATGGTGCGGGCGAGGCGGGCGATCTCGTCGTCGCTGCCGGGTTCGGGCACGCGGCGGTCGAGGGCGCGGCCGCCGATGGCGGCGACCTCGGAGCGGATCACCTCGACGGGCCGCAGGGCGCGGCCGGTGGCCTTCCAGGTGACGGCGCCGACGGTGGCGACCAGGAGGCCGCCGAGGAGGGCGAGGGCTGCGGTGGTCACGTCCTCGGCGGTGTCGGCGGTGTGCAGGGAGGCACCGACGCGGACGGTGACCGGGCCGTTCGGCGTGTCGGTGGTGAGGGTGGTGACGCGCTGGTGGTGCTCGTCGCCGAGCACGTCGAGGTCGAAGGTGCCGTGTCCGTCGGAGGTTTCGGCGGGGGTGAGCGCGGGCCGGCCGGCGAGGTTCCCGCTGGCCGCCACGACGGTGCCGCGGGCGTCGGTGACCTGGACGAAGTCGCTGCCGTGGTCGAGGGGGACCGGGTTCGGCAGCCGGCCGTCGGCCGCGAGGCTGCTCACCACCCGGGCCTGCTCCCGGCCGCCGGCCTCGACGCTGCGCACCAGGTCGGCCCGCAGGAGGAGCAGCACGCCCGCGGACGCCACCAGCAGGACCGCGGCGACGCCGGCGCAGGCCGCGAGCGTCGTGCGGGTGCGGACCGACCGGGGTGCCAGCCGGGCGATCAGCGCCGCCGTACGGGGGCCGGCCGTGAGCCGCCGGACCGCGGCCGTGGCGCGGCGGCGCGCGGATCGGACCGGCCCGGTGCGCCGGTCAGCCACCGTCCGCCGCCAGCCGGTAGCCGGACCCGCGGACGGTCTGTACCGCGGCGCGCCCGAACGGCGCGTCGATCTTGCGCCGCAGCGCGCTGATGTGGACCTCGACGGTGTTGGGGGTGCTGTCCGGGCCGCTGTCCCAGACCTCGTCGAGGATGTCGCGCTTGGAGACGGCCTCGCCGGCGCGGCGGGCGAGGTGGTCCAGGAGCGCGAACTCCCGCGGGGTGAGTGCGACCGGTGTGCCGGCCCTGGTGCAGGTCCGGGCGGCGGAGTCGACCACCAGATCACCGAGGACGGTGCGCTGCGGGGCGCGGGAGCCGATCCGGCGGGCGAGCGCCCTGAGGCGGGCCACGAGGACGACGAAGGAGAAGGGCTTGGAGAGGTAGTCGTCGGCGCCGGTGTCGAGTGCCTCGGCCTCGTCCCACTCGCCGTCCTTGGCGGTGAGCATCAGGATGCCCGTGTCGCTGCCGGCGGCGCGCAGACGGGCGCAGACCCGGTAGCCGTTGAGTCCGGGGAGCATGATGTCCAGGATGATCACGTCGTACGCGTGGTCGGTGGCGCGGGTGAGGCCGGACAGGCCGTCGTGGACGATGTCGACGTCGAACCCCTCGGCCTCCAGTCCGTGCTTGATCGCCAGGGCGAGCCGCCGTTCGTCCTCCACCACCAGTACGCGCATGTCCCCAGCGTCGCAGGTCGCCGCCCCGGCCGGCTGAAGACGTCTTCAGGTCTTCAGCAACCCTTCAGTCCCGCTCGGCCATGCTGGACCCGGCTGTTCGAACCCCGCTCGTCGAACCCTGCTCGTCGGACCCGGCCGACCGGACCCCGCCGGCCGGACCCGAGGCCGGCACCGCCGGAACGGGCCCGCCCGGCCGACGGACGGGCCGTCGCCGGCCGACACGTTCGCCGGCCGACACCATCCCCGGAAAGGCGCCCGCCGATGCTCTCCTCCCCGGCCCTGCTCGCCCTCGACGGCCGCGGCATCGACGGCGGCCTCTACCAGCGCATCGACCAGTGGGCGCAGCAGCTGCCGGCGTCGGTGCAGCACTTCGTCGCGGCGTTCTCCGCCTACGGTCTGGGCCTGGTGGCCGTGCTGACGCTCCTCGCCTGGTGGCGTGCGCGGCGCGCCGACAGCGTGACGCTGGCCCGGGTGCTGACCGCACCGGCGGTCGTGGTCGCCGCCTTCGCCGCCGACACCCTGCTGAAGTCCGTACTGCGCGAGCCCCGGCCCTGTCAGGTCCTGGACGCCGGGCGGACCCTGGAAGCCTGCCCCGCCTCCGGCGACTGGTCGCTGCCCAGCAACCACACCGTCGTCGTCTTCGCCGCCGCGGCCGTCCTGTGGCGGGCCGACCGCCGCCTCGGCGCGCTCGGCCTGCTGCTCGCCGCGGCGATGGGCGTTTCCCGGGTGCTGGTCGGCGTCCACTACCCTCACGACGTGGTCCTCGGTGCGGTGGTCGGCCTCGCCGCGGGCCACGGACTCGGGATGCTCGCCGACCGCGCCGCACCGCTGGTCGAAAGGGCCCGTGAAGGAAGGCTGCGCCGATGGCTGACCGCATGACCCCGCGGCGGCCGTCGCCGTGGATCGCCGTCTGCGTGGTGGCGTTCGCCGTGATCGCCGTGCTGCTGGGGGCCGACGGATGGGCCCCCGTCGGCTTCGAGCGGTCGGCCGTCGACTGGGCCGCCGCGCACCGGCCGGCCGGCGCCGTCACCGCCGCCGAGGCCGTCACCGCGCTCGGCACCGACGCCTTCCCCTACCTCGTCGCCCTCGCGGCAGGCGTCGTCCTGGCCCGGGCGGGCCGGCCGCACCGCTCCGGCCGGGCCGCCGCCGGGCTGCTGCTGGCCCCCGCGCTGTGGCTGGCCGCCGGCCAGCTCCTGCGCCGGGGCCTGATGCACGGTTTCGGCCGCCCCCGTCCGCCCGCCACGGTCTGGGCGTTCACGCCCGACGGGTTCGCGTTCCCCTCCGGCCACGCCTTCACCGCCGCCACCTGCGCCGGACTGCTCGCCGTCGCCGTCGCCCGCACCCACCCCCGGGCCCGCCGCGCCGCCACGGCACTCGCCCTGGCCTTCGCCGTCGTCATCGGCGCCACCCGGGTCTACCTCGGCGTCCACTGGCCCCTGGACGTCGTCGCCGGCTGGCTCCTCGCCGTCGCCTGGCTCCTCCTCGGTGCGGCCCTCCTGCCGCCACCGGCCCGGCGCAGCGACCCTCCTCGTCCTCCTCGTGGCGGGTGACGCACGCGCCGGGTGCGCGACGGAGTCCGACGCGGGCGCCACCCCCGCCGTCCCCGCCGACGGCCGCGGCCCGGTGACCACGGGCGAGGAGGCGGGCGCACCCTCCCGCCGTGTCCGGCGCCGACGGCCCGCCCGCCTCCTCGCCGCCGGCCGCGCAGGCCGACCCGGCGCCGAGTGCCAGGTTCTCGGCACCGCACCCGAATCCGTCCCGGCCGGTGCCCGCCGGCCGGGACGGTGTTCCGGCGAGCGTCGACACCCTGCGCGCCGAGGCGGCGGTGACAGCCCCGGAGGACGTACAGGTCGTCGGGGGTGCCGGCGGAGGACCGGCCGAGGACCGGGCGACGAGGAGCGGCACCCGGCCCGGAGCGCCCTTCGTCGTCGTGCACCGGCGGGGACGGCCCCGGACGCCGGACGAACGCGCCGATCACGAGGGCGCCGTCACCGGAGCGGCCGAGGAGCCGACCCGTCGGACGGACGCCGTGGTGCCGGCCGGGCGGTCGCGCGCCCGCACCCGGTCGCGCGCCCGCACCCGGTCACCGGGCGGACGCGGTCACCCGGCGGCCGCGGTGACCGGGTGCCCCGGCGCCGCCGCAGGAGCCGCGCCGGTCATCCGGCTCGGTCCGTGAGCGGCCGGACGAGGCCCAGCCGCAGGTTCCAGCGGTCCGCGCGCCCGGTCAGCTCGACGCCCGACAGCGGCGGCACGTCGATCCGGCGGAAGGCCCCGTCCGGGGCGCCGAGGGCGTGCACGGCGGCGGCCCGGACCACGTCCGGCTCGGCGACCACCAGTACCCGGCCACCCAGCGCGGCCGCGGTGCCGTCGAGCCAGCTGCCCACCCGGGCGCACAACTGCCGCACGGACTCGCCGCCGTGCGGCGCGGCCGCCGGGTCGGCCAGCCACTCCAGCACCGCCTGCGGTTCCTCGGCCATCACCTCGTCGAGGGTCCGCCCGCTCCAGCGGCCCGTCGCGCAGCCGTGCAGCGCGGGCTCGTCCACGGCATCGGGGACGGCCAGTTCCTCGGCGGTGCGGCGGCAGCGGTCGGTCGGCGAGACGTAGCGGTGGGCGGCCGCGGGCAGACCCGGAGCGGCCGCGCGGGCGGCGCGCACCCCGGCGGCGTCGAGCGGATCGCTCCCGTCCACGGAGCCTTCGCCGCCGAACCGGGCCTGCCGCAGCGCGGGTCCGATCGCCGGTGCGACGAAGATCACCCGTACCGTCATGCCCTTCCCCCTTCGTACACCTGTCACCCTTGCGGGCTCTTCGGAGTACCGCGTTCCACACCCGCTCGCGGACAAATGCGCAGGTGACCGCGCGGCAACGATTCGGTGCACGCCCTTGGCGCCGCCGTCGCCGGGCGCTACGGTCTGCTGCGACAACTGAAGACGACGGCGAGACGGAAGCCCGGTGGAACTCCGGCACGGTCGCGCCACTGTAAGCCGGAACCGGCCGCCTCACGCAACGGCGGGGTCCGGCGAGTCAGACCCGACCGCCGTCGTCAGAGCTCCACCGAACGGGACGCGTGTTTCCCCCAGGAGGTCCTGCCATGGCCCAGTCCGTCCTCTCACCCAGCCTGCCCGCGGGCGGCTCCGCCCCGGCCGCGCTGCCGATCCGCGCCATCCTGCCCTGGGCGCTGTTCCTCGGCACCCTGATGCTGGTCCTGCTCTACTTCGTCGGCGCCGAACAGGGCGCCACCTCCCTCATCTCCGGGGCCACCGTGCACGAGTGGGTGCACGACGGCCGCCACCTGCTCGGCTTCCCGTGCCACTGAGCGGAGACCGGGCACCGATGAACAACTCCGCAACCGTCTCCTCGGGCACCGTCGGAAAGCTGCTGCTGCGGGGCCTGATCGCGGGCCTGATCGCCGGACTGGTGGCCTTCGTCTTCGCCTACACCGTCGGCGAGGGCCCCGTCTCGGACGCCATCGCGCAGGAGCAGTCCCAGTCCGCCGGCGCCGGGCACCACCACGGCGAGGCGGCGGAACCCGCCGGCGACCACGCCGACTCCCACGGGGCCGCCGGCACCGCCGACGCCGCCGGCTCCGGTGACGAGGAGGAGGAACTGGTCAGCCGCGACCTCCAGTCCACCGCGGGCCTCGCCACCGGGGTCCTGGTCTACGGCGTCGCCGTCGGCGGCATCGCGGCGCTGGCGTTCTGCTTCGCCCTCGGCCGGATCGGCCGGTTCGGCCCCCGGGCCACCGCCGCGCTGGTCGCGGGCGCCGCGTTCGCCACCGTCTACCTGGTGCCGTTCCTCAAGTACCCGGCGATGCCGCCCGCGGTCGGCAACCCGGACACCATCGGGAAGCGCACGTCGCTGTTCTTCCTGATGATCGCGCTCAGCGTGCTGATCGGTGTCGCCGCGGTCATCCTCGGCAGGCGCCTGGCTCCGCGTCTGGGCACCTGGAACGCCGTCGTCGCGGCCGGTGTCGGCTACGCCGCGGTGATGGCGCTGCTCGCGCTCGTCCTGCCGTCCAACGACGACGCGATCCCGGACGGCTTCCCGGCCGGGCTGATGTGGGACTTCCGGCTCGCCTCGATCGGTCTCCAGGCCGTGCTGTGGACCGGGTTCGCCCTGGTCTTCGGCGCCCTGGCACAGCGGGCCCTCACCCCCGCCGCGCCCGTCGGGGACCGCACGGCCGCCCCCGCTCCGGCGGTCTGACGGACAGTTCCGGAAAGCGCACGGTTCGACCCTGCCGAAGGCGCGCCGGCGGGGTCGAACCGTGCGCTTTCCCGCTTTCACGGCACCTGCCCGTCGCCCCGCCCGCCGGAACCGGAACCGGGGCGGGACGTCCGGTGACGGGTGACGGGTGACGGGTGACGGGTGACGGGCGATGGAAGGCGGGAGGCGGGTGGCGCTCTGGACTTACTAGGACGTCCGACTATATGGTCGTGGACAAGGCCCGCAGTGCAGGGAAGCCGGTGTGAATCCGGCACGGTCCCGCCACTGTGACCGGGGAGTTCGTCGCCGCAGTACCAGCCACTGGCCGCTGGCCGGGAAGGCCGGGCGACGCGCGCCGATCCGGGAGTCAGGATACCGACTGCGGGTGTTCCGTGTTGTCCACGAGGATGGAGCAAACACGCATGGCACCGGTCTGCGCTCTTCCCGACCCTGGTGATCCTGCGACGGCCGCGGCCCGCCCGTCACCCTGACGGCTCGCCGCGCCCGGCAGCCCCCACGCCCGCGCCCGCCCGGGCGCCGTGCGGGCGGACGCCGTGCGCCCCTCCCTCGGATCCTCCTGACGCCCTGACGAGAGCAGGTTCGTGATGGTCCGTGAACTGCACCACTTCATCGCCGGCAAGCCCGCCGCCGGCACCTCCGGCCGCTTCGGAGACGTGTACGACCCCAATACCGGCCGCGTCCAGGCCCGGGTGCCGCTGGCGTCCCGCGCCGAGGTCGAGGCCGTGATCGCCGACGCGGAACAGGCCCAGCCCGGCTGGGCGGCCTGGAACCCGCAGCGCCGCGCCCGGGTGCTGCTGCGCTTCCTCCAACTCGTCGAGCAGGAGCGGGACGGGCTCGCCCGGCTGCTCTCCGCCGAGCACGGCAAGACCGTCGCCGACGCCCACGGCGACCTCCAGCGCGGCCTGGAGGTCGTCGAGTTCGCCGCCGGGATCCCGCACCTGCTGAAGGGCGAGTTCACCGACAACGCCGGGACCGGCATCGACGTGTACTCGATGCGCCAGCCGCTCGGCGTCGTCGCCGGCATCACCCCGTTCAACTTCCCGGCGATGATCCCGCTCTGGAAGGCCGCACCGGCGCTGGCCTGCGGCAACGCCTTCGTCCTCAAGCCCTCCGAGCGCGACCCCTCGGTGCCGCTGCGGCTCGCCGAGCTGTTCCTGGAGGCGGGACTGCCGCCGGGCGTGCTGAACGTGGTCAACGGCGACAAGGAGGCCGTGGACACCCTGCTGGAGGACCCGCGGGTCCAGGCGGTCGGCTTCGTCGGCTCCACCCCGATCGCCCAGTACGTCTACGCCACGGCCGCCGCGCACGGCAAGCGCGCGCAGTGCTTCGGCGGCGCCAAGAACCACATGATCGTCATGCCGGACGCCGACCTCGACCAGGCCGCGGACGCGCTGATCGGCGCCGGCTACGGCTCCGCGGGCGAGCGCTGCATGGCGATCTCGGTCGCCGTACCGGTGGGGGAGGAGACCGCCGACGCCCTGGTCGCCAAGCTGGTCGAGCGGATCGGCGCGCTCCGGGTCGGCCGCTCGGACGACCCGGAGGCCGACTTCGGACCGCTGGTCGGCCGGGACGCGCTGGAACGCGTCCGGGGCTACCTCGACCTCGGCGTCCGGGAGGGGGCCGAACTCGTCGTCGACGGCCGGGACTTCCGGCTGGAGGGGCACGAGGACGGCTACTTCCTGGGGGCCTCGCTCTTCGACCGGGTCACACCGGACATGCGGATCCACCGCGAGGAGATCTTCGGCCCCGTGCTCACGGTCGTCCGTGCCGCCGACTACGAGGAGGCGCTGCGCCTGCCCAGCGAGCACGAGTTCGGCAACGGCGTGGCCATCTACACCCGCGACGGCGACACCGCCCGTGACTTCACCCGCCGCGTCGACACCGGCATGGTCGGTGTCAACGTGCCGATCCCGGTGCCGATCGCCTACCACACCTTCGGCGGCTGGAAGCGCTCCGCGTTCGGTGACCTCAACCAGCACGGCCCGGACTCCGTCCGCTTCTACACCCGCACCCGCACGGTGACCTCCCGCTGGCCCTCCGGGGTCAAGGAGGGTGCCAGCTTCACCATCCCCACGATGGGCTGAGCGCCGTGCACGATCTCGACCAGGAACAGCGTGCCGTCGCCCGGGCCGTCCGGGCCTTCGCCGACGAGCACCTCGCCCCGCACGCGGTGGAGTGGGACCAGGCCAAGCACTTCCCCGTCGACGTGCTGCGCAAGGCCGCCGACCTCGGCCTGGGCGGCGTCTACGTCCGGGAGGACGCCGGCGGATCAGAACTCACCCGGCTGGACGGGGTGGTGGCCTTCGAGGCGCTCGCCACCGGCTGCCCCTCGATCGCCGCCTACCTGTCGATCCACAACATGGTCGCCTGGATGGTCGACCGCTACGGCACCGACGGGCAGCGCCGCCGCTGGCTGCCGGGGCTCTGCGCGGCCGAGCAACTGGGCAGCTACTGCCTCACAGAGCCGGGGGCCGGCTCGGACGCCGCCGCGCTGAGCACCCGGGCCCGGCGCGACGGGGACCACTACGTCCTGGACGGGGTCAAGCAGTTCATCTCCGGCGCGGGCACCTCCCGGGTCTACCTGGTCATGGCCCGCACCGGCGGCCCGGGACCGCGGGGCATCTCCGCCTTCCTGCTGGACCGGGAGGACCCCGGGCTGTCCTTCGGCCCGAACGAGCGGAAGATGGGCTGGAACGCCCAGCCCACCCGCCAGGTGGTCCTGGACGGCGTCCGGCTGCCCGCCGACCGCCTCCTCGGCACGGAGGGGGAGGGCTTCCGGATCGCCATGAGCGGACTCAACGGCGGCCGGCTCGGCATCGCCGCCTGCTCGCTGGGCGGGGCCCAGAGCGCGCTGGAACGCACCATGACCTTCCTCGCCGAGCGGGAGGCGTTCGGCACCCGGCTGCTCCACGCCCAGGCGCTCCAGTTCCGGCTGGCCGACATGGCCACCGAACTGGAGGCCGCCCGGGCCCTGGTCCGGCGGGCCGCCGACGCCCTGGACCGCGGCGACGCCCGCGCGCCGCAGCTGTGCGCGATGGCCAAGCGCCACGCCACCGACACCGGCTTCGAGGTCGCCGACTCCGCGCTCCAACTGCACGGCGGCTACGGCTACCTGGCGGAGTACGGCATCGAGAAGATCGTCCGCGACCTGCGGGTGCACCAGATCCTGGAAGGGACCAACGAGATCATGCGCGTCATCGTGGCCCGCGGCCTGACCGGAGCCGCGTGATGGGGAACAGCGCCACCGACCAGGTCCTGGTCCACCGCGAGGGCCGGGCCGGACTGATCGTCCTCAACCGGCCGTCGGCCCTGAACGCCCTGACCCACGCCATGGTGGGGCGGATCGCGCAGGCCCTGGACACCTGGGAGCACGACGACCGGGTCGCCACCGTCGTCATCACCGGAGCCGGCGACCGGGCCTTCTGCGCCGGGGGCGACATCGTCGCCATCCACCGGGCCGCCACCGGCGGCGACCCGGCCGCCGTCGAGGAGTTCTGGCGCGACGAGTACCGGCTCAACGCCCGGATCGCCCGCTACCCCAAGCCCTACGTCGCGGTGATGGACGGCATCGTGATGGGCGGCGGGGTCGGCGTCTCCGCCCACGGCAGCGTCCGGATCGTCACCGGGCGCACCCGGGTCGCGATGCCGGAGACGGGCATCGGCTTCGTCCCCGACGTCGGCGGAACCTATCTGCTCGCCCTGGCGCCCGGCGAACTCGGCACCCATCTCGCCCTCACGGCAGGATCGGCCGGTGCGGCGGACGCCCTGCTCTGCGGCCTCGCCGACCACTTCGTCCCCGCCGAGCGCCTTCCCGCCCTGCTCGACGACCTGGCCGAATCGAGTGTCCACGACGCCCTCGCCCGGCACGTCGCGCCGGCGCCGCCCGGCGTGCTGGCCCGGCAGCGCGAGTGGATCGACGACTGCTACGCGGCCGACAGCGTCGAGGAGATCCTCGGCCGGCTCGGCGACAGCGGCGAGCCCGAGGCCAGGAAGGCCGCCGACCGGATCGGGGCCAACGCGCCGACCGCGGTCAAGGCCACCCTCGCCGCCCTCCGGCGGGCCCGTGCCCTCGGGCCGCTGGAGGCCGTGCTGGACCAGGAGTACCGGAGCTCCTGCGCGGCGCTGGCGACCCCGGACCTCGCCGAGGGGATCCGGGCCCAGGTGATCGACAAGGACCGCACTCCGCACTGGAACCCCGCCACCCTGGACGCCGTCGGACCCGCCGCGGTGGCCCGCTGGTTCGCCCCGCTGGGCGAGCGCGAACTCGGCCTCGCCGACCTCACCCCCCTGGAGCGCTGGTGACCCTCACCGTCGGATTCGTCGGACTCGGCAACATGGGCGGCCCGATGGCCGCCAACCTCGTCGGGGCCGGGCACACCGTCACGGGGTACGACCTCGTGCCGGAGGCCGTCGACCGGGCGGCCGGGTACGGCGTCCGCACCGCCGCCACGGCCGCCGGGGCCGCCGCGGACGCGGACGTGGTGTTCACCATGCTGCCGAGCGGGCGCCATGTCCTGGAGGTCTACCGGGAGCTGGTCACCGTCACCCGGGGCGCGCTGTTCGTGGACTGCTCGACCGTCGCGGTCGGGGACGCGCGCGTCGCCGCCGACCTGGCCCGGACCGCCGGGCACCGGGCCGTCGACGCGCCGGTGTCGGGCGGCGTGACCGGGGCCGGGGCCGCCGCCCTGACCTTCATGGTCGGCGCGGAGGACGCGGACTTCGCCGCGGTCGAGCCGGTCCTCGCCGCGATGGGCCGCAAGGTGGTCCACTGCGGCGCCTCCGGTGCCGGGCAGGCCGCGAAGATCTGCAACAACCTGATCCTCGGGATCTCGATGATCGCGGTCGGTGAGGCGTTCGTCCTCGGCGAGAGCCTCGGTCTGAGCCACCAGGCGCTCTTCGACGTCGCCTCCACCGCCTCCGGTCAGTGCTGGGCCCTCACCAGCAACTGTCCCGTCCCCGGGCCCGTCCCGACCAGCCCCGCCAACCGGGACTACGCGGCGGGCTTCGCGGCCGCCCTGATGGCCAAGGACCTCGGCCTCGCCGCCGACGCCGCCACCGCGCACGCGGTCCCCGCGGAACTCGGCAGCAGGGCGGCGGAGCTGTACGCGCAGTTTGCTGCCGGAGGGGGCGCGGGCCTGGACTTCTCGGCGATCGTCACCACTCTCAGGGAGGCCCGCGCGTGAGCGACCACGAAACGATCCTGGTGGCGCGTGCGGGCCGGGTCGGCCTGATCACGCTCAACCGGCCGGAGGCGCTCAACGCGCTCAACACCCGGCTGATGAACGAGGTCGTGGCCGCGGCCACCGCGTTCGACCGGGACCCGGAGATCGGCGCCCTGGTCGTCACCGGCTCGGAGAGGGCCTTCGCGGCCGGCGCGGACATCAAGGAGATGCGCTCGCTGGAGTTCGTCGACGCCTACCTCGGCGACTGGTTCGCCGCCTGGGACGAGCTCGGCCGGATCCGTAAGCCGGTGGTCGCCGCGGTCGCGGGCTACGCGCTCGGCGGCGGCTGCGAGCTGGCGATGCTCTGCGACATCCTGCTCGCCGCCGACACCGCGAAGTTCGGCCAGCCGGAGATCAGGCTCGGCGTGATCCCGGGCATCGGCGGCTCGCAGCGGCTGACCCGGGCGGTCGGCAAGGCCAAGGCCATGGAGCTCTGTCTGACCGGCCGGACGATGGGCGCCGAGGAGGCCGAGCGGGCCGGCCTGGTCTCCCGGATCGTGCCCGCCGACCGGCTCCTCGCCGAGGCGCTGGCCACGGCGGAGAAGGTCGCCGCGATGTCCACCCCGGCGGCGATCATGCTGAAGGAGAGCGTCGACCGCGCCTTCGAGACCACCCTCGCCGAGGGCGTCCGCTTCGAACGCCGCCTCTTCCACGCGGCGTTCGCCACCGCCGACCAGAAGGAGGGCATGGCCGCCTTCGCCGAGAAGCGCCCGCCCGAGTTCAGGCACCGCTGAGACCCGGCCCCCCGGCCGGAGGGACGGCCGGAGGGACGGCCGGGGGGACATCCGGGGGGCATCCGGGACCGGCCCGGTGCCCCCCGGAGACCGGTCGTCGACGACCTGACCGGGCGCCCCGCGATCGGGCGCTCCGACCCCTTGACCTCTCGTTTCACGCCTCGCCATGATGGACCGTCATGTTCTGACTCCGCCGTCGGGGGAAGCCGGTCCGAATCCGGCGCTGACCCGCAACGGTAGGCCGTCGACCCCGTGTCGGAGGCGAGCCCGAGTACCCGTCGGCGGAGGTGTGTCCACTCCTCCCGTCGTGGTCTGCGGGCCGGAGCTCCGAGGGCTGCTCCGGCACACGGCGGCGCTCCTCCGGGCCCCTGCGTCCAGGCCCGGAAAGGCTCCTCATGGCCCCGCTCCGCCGCACCCTCGGACTTCTCGCGACACCCGCCCTGGCGTTCGCCACCGCACTCCCGGCCGCCACCGCCGCGCACGCCACGCCGGCCACCGGCTCGTCGTCCACGATCCGCCCCGACGCCGCCGCGGCCGGCTGGCTCGCCCGTCAGCTCGTCGACGGCGACCACTTCGAGTCCGTCTTCGACGACACCGCCTACCCGGACCAGGGCCTGACCATCGACGCGGTACTGGCCTTCGCCGCCGCCCGCAGCTCGGACGGGGCCGCCGCCCGGGCGACCGCCTGGCTGGCCGAGCCCGGCGTCCTCGCCGGCTACCTCGGTGACGGCACCACCGAGGCCTACGCCGGCGCCACCGCCAAGCTGCTGCTCGCCGCCGAGGTGCGCGGCGAGGACCCGACCGCCTTCGGCGGCGTCGACCTGCCCGCCCGGCTCCGCTCGCTCCGGACCCCGAGCGGCCGGTTCTCCGACCGCTCCCAGTGGGGCGACTACAGCAACGCCTTCGGCCAGTCGCTCGCCCTGATCGCCCTCCACCGCACCCCCGGCGGTGCCCCGGCCGCCGCCGTCGACTTCCTGGCCGGCAGCCAGTGCGCCGACGGCGGCTTCCCGGTCTCCTTCGGCCAGGCCACCTGCACCGCCGACGCGGACGCCACCGCGCTCGCCGTCCAGGCCCTCGCCGCCACCGGACGCCCCGCCAAGGCGGCCTCCGGGCTCGGCTGGCTGACCGCCCACCAGAACGCCGACGGCGGCTTCGCGGCCGCCGGGGCCACCACCTCCAACGCCAACACCACCGGCCTCGCGACCCAGGCGCTGCTCTCCAACGCCCGCTTCGGCGCCGGACTCAAGGGCTGGAGCCGGCTGGTCAAGTTCCAGCAGCGCTGCGACGCCGACCCGGCCGTGCGCGGCGCGATCGCCTACGACGCCTCCGGCTTCAACCCCGGCACCGGCACCCGGGCCACCGCGCAGGCCGTCCTCGGCCTGGCCGGCACCCCGCTGGCCACCCTCTCCGCGGCCGGCGCCCGTCCCGACGCGCCCACCCTCGCCTGCCCCGCGCCCGCGGGCCACTGACGACCCACGACCAGCAGAGGAGAGACCAGATGACCGACACCCCGGCCCGCCCGGCCCGCCGCACGCTCGGCTCGATCGCCGCCGCGGCGGCCCTCACCGCCGGCCTGCTCGGCGTCTCCGCCGTCCAGGCCCCGCAGGCCCGGGCCGCCGCCTGCGCCGGCACCAGCGGCGTCACCGTCGTGGTCGACTTCACGGCGGTCGGCGGCGGCATCCAGACCGGCTGTGCGCCCGGCGACCCGGCCAGCGGACTCGCCGCGCTCACCGGAGCCGGCTTCCCGTACACCTTCCACCCGCGCTACCCCGGCTTCGTCTGCACCATCAACGCCCTGCCGACGACGTGCACCAACCCCACCGGCAGCGCCTACTGGTCGTACTGGCACGCCCAGCACGGCGGCCCCTGGTCGTACAGCAGCCTGGGGGCGGGCAGCTACGACCCGGCGCCCGGCGACGTCGAGGGCTGGGCCTTCGGCGCCGGCGCCCAGCCGGGCATCACCGCTCCCTGACCCCCGGTGCACCGGTGCCCCGGTCCTCCGCGACGGAGACCGGGGCACCGGTGGGTCCTGGGGCGTTCAGGCCGTCAGGCGCGGCCGCCGCCGGATCAGCTGCCGTAGCGCAGCGAGACGGTGTCGCCGAGGTGGACGGTGGTGGCCCGGGTGGCGGCGGTCGCGGTGGCGCCGTCGAGGCTCACCTTCCAGGCGGCGGAGCCGCTGTTGGCGGTGCCGTTGAGCGCCGTGATCGTCCCGCCGCCGGTGGCGGGGGTGACGGACGTGACGCAGCCGCCCGGGGTGGCGGTGGCGGCCGCGTCGAGGACGTCGCCGAGCGTCGCGGTGGTGCCGGTCGGGTTGACGGTGACGGCGCAGACCTTGAGCGCGCCGGTGCCGTCGTCGACGACCAGGGCGAGCCGGGCGGCGGTGCCGGAGGCGAACGCGATGGTGGCAGACCAGGTCGGCTCCCCGGCCGTGACCGGAGCGGGCGGGGCGGCGGTGAACCCGGCACCGGCGACGGCGCGCAGGCCGTCGACGGAGGCGTAGGGGGAGGGCGTGGTGTCGGTGGGCTGGTACTTGAACCCGCCGCCGGGCTTGAACTGCTGGGCGATCAGGAAGTCGACCGGGGTCTTGCCGGTGCCGCTGGTGAAGTCGGCTCCCTGGGGGTTGATGCCGCAGGCGTTGAGGCCGGAGACGGCCCAGCCGTTGGAGTCGGTGTTGACGCCCCACATGGCGTTGAACGCGCCGGAGGCCAGCAGCTTGCCCTTGAGGAAGTTCTTGGCGGCGACGACCGCCGGGTCGGTGCCGGGCACGCCGCCGACGCACAGGGAGGCCATGGCGGCCCCGGTCATGTCGATGTCGCTGCCCGTGCCGATCTCGGTGGGGTCACCGGCGGCCTTGGTGTAGTTCCAGCCGCCGTCCGTGTGCTGGTTGGCCCGCACAGCCGTGACGGAGGCGTCCAGCAGGGCCTGCGGAACGCGCTTGGCGCCGCCCTGGGTCCTGGCGCCGCCGAGGGCGAGGAGACCGAACACGGTCCCGTTGAAGTTGGCGGACGGGCCCCAGTAGCCGGGTTCGGCGGTCTGCCAGTAGGAGACCGCGTCGGCGATCAGGTTGCGACCGGGGCCGACGCGCGCGGGGTCGACGCCGGCGGCGTAGGCGTTCAGGATGCCCCGCTGGTAGTCGGTGGCGACCGGAGAGGCGCCCGGCCAGCCGGCGGCGGCGAGCTGGTTGCGGTAGACGAGACGGGCGTTCTTGGTGACGTCGCCGCCGGGCGTCACGTCGGCCGCCGCGGCGCCGGCCGCGGCCAGCGCGCTGAAGGCCCACTCGTTGGAGAGCCCGCCGCCGGTGACGTAGCTGCCGTCGGCGGCCTGGAGGGACTTCAGGTAGGTGACGCCGGTGCTCTTCGAGGTGGCGATCTGGGCCGGGGTGGCGGTCGCGTGGGCGGGGACGGCCGACAGCAGCAGCGCCCCGGCCGCCAGCGACACGGTCACGGCGGAGGCGAGGCGGGAGGAGGTGCGGGGTGTCGTGAGGAGGGTCACGGAACGGCTCCTTGGGGTGGCGGGCGCCGACCCGGCCCCGGCCCCGGCGCTCCCGGGGGAGCGCGACGGCCCGAGCGGCCGCCGCCCGGATCGCGTGGGCAGGCTTTCGCCGTAGTACTCGGCCGGGCGGGCATTCGGGCTCGGGGTGCCGCAGGACACCACCCCACACCGCTGCGCGTCAGCCCCGGATTCGCACCGGGTTCCCCCGCTCGGCCACCGCGGACGCTACCGCACCGCCGGACGTTCCACGAGGTGGGGAAGGCGACATGACGCACCGTTGACTCCGACTCGCAGACGTGGTCAGATGAACCGGTTTTTCATCCTCGGCATCAGGGGAAGCCGGTCCGAATCCGGCGCTGACCCGCAACCGTAGATCCGCCCCAGCGGCGGATGAGCCGGAATGCCTGTACCGGGGCCTTGTCACAGAAGTGCTTGCGTCGTCGTGGACTACGACGCGGTCGGGGCGGTTCCTCCTGGGGGGAGCCGTCGGCTGCGCCGTGCGGACCCGGTGACCGATCGGGGAGTCGCCAGTGAGGGCCAGGAACAGCCGTACGAGCCGCGGATCCAGAGGGTTCACGTCCTTTCTCGCCACCACTGCCGTCGCGGTCGCCGCGGGCGGCACCGTCCTGCTCGCCCACCCCGGCCGGGCCGCCGCCGACCCGATCGAGGAGTGCACGGCCACCACCGGCGCGATCGTCGCCGTCGACTTCGGCCACTGGGGCGGCGGAGTCCTCCGCGGCTGCGACGCCCGGCCCACGACCGGGATGAACCTGCTGCACAACGCCGGCTTCAGCACCACCGGCACCGAGCACGACGGCCCGGCCTTCGTCTGCCGACTCGGCAACGGGAGCTTCAACGGCGGCACCCAGTACCCGACCGCCGCCGAGGAGCCTTGCACCAACACCCCGCAGGCGACGGCCTACTGGTCCTACTGGATCGCCGAGCCCGGCCAGGACACCTGGTCCTACAGCCGGTTCGGCGCCGCCACCCAGAAGCCCAGGCCCGGCGAGGTCGAGGCCTGGGTCTACGGTGGCACCGACATCGGCGGCACCAGCGGGAAACCGACCTTCACCCCGGACTCCGTCCGCGCCAGGAACGGCGGACCGTCGCCCACCGCGACCCCGACCGCCTCCCCGGGCCCGACCGCCCCGACGTCCTCCGAGGGCGACCCGAAGGCCGCGGCGTCCTGGCTGGCCGGCCGACTGGTCGACGGCGAGTACATGGGGAACTGGGCCTTCGAAGGCCCCGACTTCCCCCGGACCTCCCTCACCGCGATCGCCCTGGCCGCGGCCGGAACCCAGGACCCGGCCCTGCGCAAGGTCGTCGGCTACCTCGCGGCGCACGCCGACGCGTTCCTGTACCCGGACGGACCCGCCGGGAAGCCCGACGCCAAAGCCGCAGCCCTGCTGGCGCTGGTCGCCGAGAGCACCGAGGGCGACCCCCGGGACTTCGGCGGCCGCGACCTGATCGCCGCGCTCACCGACCACCTGTGCACCGCGCAGGGCGAGAACGGGAAGTGCACGGCCGCCGGGGACTTCCACGGCGCAGCCTCGCCGTGGGTCCAGGCCTGGGCCGTGATCGCCCTGCGGCGCGCCGGTGTCACGCCGCCGCCCCAGGCGCTCGCCCGCTTCACCGCCCTCCAGTGCGCCGACGGCGGGACCGCCGGTTCGATGATCACGGCCGGGGGCCACTGCGAGTCCGACCCGGTGGCCACCGGCCTCACCGTCCTCGCGCTCCGTGGCACGGCCGGGGGCGAAGCCGTCGCGAAGAAGGCCTCGGACCGGCTCACGGCGAGCCAGCGGGCCGACGGCTCCTACGCCCCGTACGCCGGTGCCGCCGGGGACACGGTGAGCACCGCCGCCGCGGCCCAGGTCCTGCGGGCCACCGGCCAGGGGTCCAAGGAGGCGTCCGCCAAGGCGTGGGTGAGCGCACGGCAGAACACGGACGGCGGCTTCGGCCCCGACGAGTCGACGACCGAGTCCGACCCGGCCACCACCGAACAGGCGATCCTGGCCCTGACCGGCACCGACCCGACCACGGTCCGCCACGATCCGGACGGCGTCACCACCCCGCCGACCACGCCCGCCGGCCGGACCCCCGACCTCGCCAGGGGCAGCGCCTACCTCACCGCCCCCGCGAACCTGGTCGGCGGCCACTACTACGAGGGCTTCCCGGACTTCGCGGACTTCGGCCTCACCCTCGACGGAGCCTTCGCGCTCGCCGCCACGGGCACGGACGACGCGGCCCTGCGCCGGATCGTGGACTTCCTCGACGGGCAGGCCAAGGACGGCGGCGGGCGCACCGTCAACGACTGGACCGCGATCGGTACCGAGTACGCCGGAGGCGGCTCCATCGCCAAGGAGGCGCTGCTCGCCGAGGTCGTCGGCCGTGACCCGCGCGCCTTCGGCGGACACGACCTGATCGCCGCCCTCGCCGCAGCCGTCTGCGCCGGGGCCGACGCGGCCACCGGCTGCGCCGGCCCCGGCAACTACACCTACGCCACCTCGGTGTTCTCCCAGGCGCTCGGCATCATGGCGCAACTGCGCGCCGGCGACACCGCGAACGCCGACTCCGCGGTCGCCTACCTGAAGAGCCTCCAGCACGCCGACGGCTCCTGGCCGAGCCTGATCCCCGCCACCGGCGACTCCGACGTGGACAGCACCGCGATGGCGGCCATGGCGCTCGCGCTCGTCCCCGGCACCGAGGCCGCTCGGGCGGTCGACAAGGGCATCTCCTGGCTGGCGGGTCGGCAACTGCCGGACGGGGGCTTCCCCGGCGCGGCCGGAAACTCCACCAACTCGGCCGCGCTCGCCGTCCAGGGCATGGGTCTGCGCCAGGCCGCGTACGCCCCCGGGATCGCGAAGGCGCTCGACTTCCTCGCCGGACAGCAGAACGGCGACGGCGGCTTCAACGTCGCCTCCGAGGGCCAGCGGGGTTCGGACGTGCGGGCCTCCGCCCAGGCGGTCGGAGGCGCCACCGGGATCTCCTTCGGCACCCTGCGCCGGGACCTCGGAGGCTCTCCGACCCCTACCCCGACCCCCACCGCCACCTCGACGCCGACCGGCTCTCCGGCCCCCACGGCGACCTCGACCCCGACCGTGAGCGGCAGCCCTTCGCCGTCCCCGACGGTCACCGCCTCCCCGGCACCGACCGGAACGTCCGCGGCCGCCACCACCCCCGGGGACGTGCCCACCGGTGCCCCGGTCCCGGGTGCCGCAGGCGGCGCAGGCCGGGGCGGCGGGGTGCCGGTCGATGCCACGCCGGCCGGGACGAACACCGGAAGCCTGGCACGCACCGGAGCCGAGACGCTGGGTCCGGCGACCGCCGCGGCCGTGCTGGCCGCCGTCGGAGCGGGCGCGGTCCTGATCGCCCGCCGCCGCGCGGGATCGACCCCGGGGCGTCACCGGTGACCCGGCTGCTCGGCCGGCTGCTCGGAGCCGCCGGCGGGACGCTCGCCCTCGCGTTCGGCGGGCTCACCGCCGTTCCCGCTCCGGCAGTGGCGGCGCCGCAGCCGATCGGGCAGTGCACCACCGGCTCCGGTGCGGTGCTCGCCGTGGACTTCAGCAGGTGGGGCGGGCCGCTGCTGCGCTCCTGCGGCACGACCCCCACCACCGGCTACGCGCTGCTCAACCAGGGTGGCTGGAAGACCGCGGGTACCGGGCACGACGGACCGGCGTTCATCTGCCGGATCGGCTACAGCGGGTTCCAGGGCGGCAAGCAGTTCCCCGCCCCGGACCAGGAGAAGTGCGTGCTGACGCCCCCGGCCACGGCCTACTGGTCGTACTGGCACGCCGACCCGGGCCAGAACGAGTGGTCGTACAGCCAACTGGGCGCGATGAGCTATCAGCCGAAACCGGGCAGCGTCGACCTGTGGATCTTCGGCGGCACGAACATCGAGGGCACGGAGGGGCGGCCCACCTTCTCGCCGGACACCGTGCGCGCCCACAACACGGTGCCCGGCGGTGGAACGGCCACCACCCCCGCCCAGCCCCCGCCGCCGACCGACCCCGGAAACGGCAGCACCGGCGGCAGCACCGGTGGCTCCACCGGCGGTGCGGCAGCCGGGGGTGGTACCTCGTCCGGCGGGAGCGGCTCGTCCGGTGGCACCGGATCCACCGGAGGCAGCGGTTCCACCGGCGGCTCGACATCCTCCGGCGGTGGCACCGGACCGGGCGGATCCTCCGGCGGCGGCAGTGCAAGCGGTGGCGGCACGGCGCCGAAACGGCCGACCGCGGCCCCGAGCGCCACCTCCGGCGCCGCTCCTCCCCGGCCGGCGACCCCGCCGGCCGAGGTGCCGACAGCGGTGGTGCCGGTACCGGAGCCCACGGAGCCCTCGGCCCCGAGCGGCGAGAGCACCGATCCGCCCGCTCCGGCGCCGTCGGAGACGCCTGCGGCCGTCGAGACCGCTCCCGCGCCGGAGTCCCCGACCGAGACACCGGCCCCGTCGGCGTCCGTGAACGCCGCAGGGCCGCCGGTGGTGGACGCGGCCCCGGCGGCCGAGGCCCCGCACGACGCCGGGTCGATGGTCCCCGCCGTGGTCGGCGGTGCCCTCCTGGTGCTCCTGGGGCTGGTCACCTTCGGCGTCGCGCGCCGTCGCCGCCGGGCCGAGTGACCGGGTGACCATGCCCGGCGCACCCGGCACCGGCCTCCCCCGACCCGCCCCCGGGCGCGCCGGGGGAGGCCGGCGCAGCCCGCGCGACCTCCACCCCCTGGCCTGGTGGACCTGGGCGCTCGCCCTGGCGACCGCCGCGAGCCGCACCACCAACCCGCTGCTGCTCCTGCTCGTCCTCGCCGTCCTCGGCCACGTCGTCACCGCCCGCCGCACGGAGGCTCCGTGGGCCCGGGGCTTCAAGTACTACCTGGTGCTGGCACTCACGGTGGTGGCGATCCGGGTGGTGTTCCGCTGCGTCTTCGCCACCGGCATCACGCCGCACGACCACCTGCTCTTCTCGCTGCCCCACATCCCGACCCCCGCCTGGTACGCGGGCATCCGGATCGGCGGCCCGGTCTCGCTGGAGGCCACCCTCTCGGCGGCCTTCGACGGACTGCGGCTCGCCTGCCTGATCTGCTGCATCGGCGCCGCCAACACCCTCGCCAACCCCAAACGCGCCCTTCGTGTCCTGCCCGGCGCGCTCTACGAGCTCGGCGTCGCCGTGACGGTCTCGCTCAGCGTCGCCCCGCAGCTGGTGCAGAGCGTCCAACGGGTCGCGCGGGCACGGCGGTTGCGGGCGGGCCGGGCCAAGGGCGTGCGGGCCCTGCGCGGCATCGTCGTCCCGGTCCTGGAGGACGCCCTGGAGCGTTCGCTCCACCTGGCCGCCGCGATGGACTCGCGCGGCTACGGACGCTCGGGCACCGTCACCCGCCGCTCCCGCCGGACCACCGGTGCCCTGATGCTGCTCGGCATGTGCGGGCTCTGCGCAGGGGTGTACGGGTTGCTGGACGGAACCGCCCCCGCCGCGCTCGGACTGCCCGCCTTCGTCATCGGTGCCGGGCTGTGCGTGGCCGGGCTGCTGTTCGGAGGGCGCCGGGTCCGGCGCACCACCTACCGCCCGGACCGCTGGCGGGCCGCCGAGTTCGGGGTCGCCGGCTGCGGGGTGGCCGCCGCCGTCCTGCTGTTCGCCACGGTCGGTTACGACGCCACCGATCTCAACCCCTCCCTCTACCCGCTGAGTTGGCCGACGCTGCCGCCGGTCCCGGTGTTCGCCCTGCTGCTGGCCGGCGCCGCCGGTGTCATCGCCCCGCCGCCCGGCCGCCCGACGGTGCCCGGCGCCGTGCCCCGTCCGCGGGGCGGGACACCCGCGCCCACGCGTGCCGGCAGTGCCGACCGCCCGTCCACCGAGGTGACCAAGTGATCCGATTCGACCAGGTCGGCGTGGTGTACGACGGCGCGACCACTCCGGTCCTGCGGGACGTCGACCTGCACATCCCGGAGGGGGAGCTCTGCCTGGTGGTCGGCCGCACCGGCGTCGGCAAGTCGACCCTGCTCGGCGCCGTCAACGGCCTGGTCCCGCACTTCACCGGCGGCACCCTGCGCGGCCGGGTGACCGTCGACGGCCGGGACACCGCCCGGCATCCGCCGCGTGAACTGGCCGACGTGGTCGGCGTGGTGGGCCAGGACCCGCTGGCCGGCTTCGTCACCGACACGGTGGAGGAGGAGCTCGCCTACGTCATGGAGCAGCTGGCCGTCCCGCCGGAGGTGATGCGCAAGCGCGTGGAGGAGACCCTCGACCTGCTCGGCCTGGCCGACCTGCGCCACCGCGCGCTCCACGAGCTCTCCGGCGGTCAGCAGCAGCGCGTCGCGATCGGCTCCGTGCTGACCGCGCACCCCCGGGTCCTGGTCCTGGACGAGCCGACCTCGGCCCTGGACCCGACCGCGGCCGAGGAGGTGCTCGCCGCCGTCACCCGGCTGGTCCACGACCTCGGCGTCACCGTCCTGCTCGCCGAACATCGCCTGGAGCGGGTCGTCCAGTACGCCGACCGGGTCGCCTACCTGCCCGGTGACGGCACCGTCGTGGACGGCCCGCCCGCCGAGGTCTTCCGGCGCACGACGGTCGCACCGCCCGTCGTCGACCTCGGACGCCTGGCCGGCTGGCAGCCGCTGCCGCTCTCCGTCCGCGACGCCCGCCGCGCCGCCGCGCCGCTGCGCGAGCGGCTCACCGCCGTGCGCGTCCCCCCGCCGCGTCCGGCGGCCACAGCGGGGGAGACCGTGCTGGAGGCCCGCAAGGTGGTCGTCCGCCACGGTCCGGTGACCGCCGTCCGGGAGGCCGGACTGGAGCTGCGGGCCGGCGAGGTCACCGCCCTGATGGGGCGCAACGGCTCCGGCAAGTCGTCCCTCCTCTGGGCCCTCCAGGGCTCCGGGCCCCGGCAGGGCGGCAGCGTGCGGGTCACGGGGACCGGCGGAGGGCGGCCCCAGGACCCCAGACGGGGCTCCGCGGCGGAGGCCCGCCGGCTGGTGGGACTCGTACCGCAGACCCCCACCGACCTGCTGTACCTGGAGACGGTCGCCGAGGAACTCGGCCAGGGTGACCGCGAGTCCGGCCGGGCCGCCGGGGCGACCGCACGGCAGATCCTCGACCGTCTCGCCCCCGGGATCCCCGACGGCAGCCATCCCCGTGACCTCTCCGAAGGCCAGAAACTGGCCCTTGTCCTGGCGATCCAGCTGGCCGCGGCACCCCGGGTGGTCCTGCTGGACGAACCCACCCGGGGGCTCGACCACCACGCGAAGGAGGCGCTCGTCGGCATCGTCGACGCCCTGGCCGCCGAGGGACGCACGGTCATGGTCTCCACCCACGACGTCGAGTTCGTCGCCTCCGCCGCCGACCGCGTGGTGGTGATGGCCGAAGGCGAGATCGTCGCCGACGGTCCCACCGCCGACGTCATCGTCGCCTCACCCACCTTCTCCCCCCAGACCGCCAAGATCCTGGCGCCACTGCCCTACCTGACGGTCGCCCAGGTGGCGAAGGGGCTGGAGACCGCGGAGGCCGCCCGATGACCGCCGTCCGGATCCCCGGCCGGGCCCGCGTGGTCGTCGCCCTCGCCGCCTTCGTCGGCCTGGTCGCCTTCACCTGGCCGTTCGTCGTCGCCCCCGGGAAGTTCGGCTCCAACTACGCCCCGCCGCTGATCTTCGGCGCCCTGCTGGTCCTGGTCCTCGCCGTCGTGATCGCCGAGATCGCCTCCGGCGGCATCGACGCCAAGGCCCTCGCCATGCTCGGCGTCCTCTCCGCCGTCAACGCCGCACTCCGGCCGCTCGGTGCCGGCACCGCCGGGGTCGAGACGGTCTTCTTCGTCCTCGTCCTCGCCGGACGTGTCTTCGGCCCCGGTTTCGGCTTCACCCTCGGCTGCACCTCCCTGTTCGCCTCGGCCCTCCTCACCGGGGGCGTCGGGCCGTGGATGCCCTACCAGATGTTCGGCTGCGCCTTCGTCGGCCTGCTCGCCGGGCTGCTCCCGCGAACCCGGCGGCGCTGGGAGGTCCCGATGCTGGCCGCCTACGGGGCCTTCTCCGGCTACCTCTTCGGATTCCTGCTGAACCTCTCCTTCTGGCCGTTCTCCACCGACCCGAACAGCTCCGTCGCCTACCTGCCCGGCCTCCCCTTCACCGAGCAGTGGCACCGATACCTGCTCTTCGACCTGGCCACCTCCCTCGGCTGGGACACCGGCCGCGCCGTCACCACCTTCACCGCCGTCCTCGTCGTCGGCCCCGCCGTCCTCACCGTCTTCCGCCGCGCCGCCCGGCGCGCCAACTTCGAGCCCACCGTGCGCTTCGAGAAGCCGGAGGCCACCGGCAGGCCGGCCGCGGAACCAGCCCGGTAGTCGGAAAGGGTCATCACCATGCCGAAGGCCGGGAAGCCCCGGACGGAGACAGTGGACGGTGTGCAGGTCGTCGTCCTGTCCCCGGAGCAGTACGACGGGCTGGAGGCCAACCGGCGCAGGGTCGGGGGCCTGCAGACCCTGGTCGCCCGGATGAAACAGGAGCTGCGCCACGGGCGCGGGCTGCTGAGGGAGGTGGAGCAGCTGCTGGCGGAGCTTCCCGCCGAGCTGCTCGCGGACCTGGAGGACCGGATGGATCCGGGTCGCGGGCTCTCCGAGCTGCTCGGTGACATCCGTGCGGCACTGTCGGCCGGCGCCGCGTCGTCCGGAAGCTCAGACACGCCCGGGGAGTGACGCCGCGTGGCCCCGTCGGCCGAGCCGGAGCGGCCGGAACCGCGTTGACCACCGGTGAGTCGGCTGTCGCACGTGGTACTGGACCGGACGGCGGTCTTTACGGACGGGCTGCGGCTCGCCCACCCTGGAACGGTCGACGAGTCGTGCGGGTCTCGGGCCGGGAGGGACGGATGTCGAAGGGCACCTCGGGGGAGTACTGGACCGCGCCGGCGCTGCCCAGCCGGTTCAAGCACGACCTGTTGAGCCGGTACATACCGAAGTTCGGCGGAATGACCGGCTCACCGGGGGGTGAAGTGGTCTACCTGGACGGGTACGCGGGAGAGGGACGCTATCTCAACGGCGAGTCCGGGTCGGCCGACCGTGTGCTCAGGGTCGCGGCAGCGCACCAGGACCGAGGACAGGTCCGCTGGACGTGCTTCTTCGCCGAGAGGTCCGCCGAGTCGTTCGTCCAGCTCGAAACACTGGTGAACGAGTACCGGTCCCGAGGGGTGGATGCCCGGGCGTTCCACGGCGACGTCCACGGGCTGGTGGACGAGGTCCTCGCCGCGGCGGTGGGCAGGCCGCTGTTCCTGTTCCTCGACCCGTGCGGCCTCGCGTTGCCGTTCGAGCGCCTGGTGGACATCCTCGCGCGTCGCCGGAGCACGGCGAGGTGGCCACCCACCGAGCTGCTGCTCAACTTCAGCATGATGGCCGTGCGCCGGATCGGTGGGAACTCGCACTCCCCGAAAGGCAACGAACGCACCAACGAGCGGCTGGACGCGGTCTGCGGCGGCACCTGGTGGCGCCGCTACTTCGCCGACGGGTACACCCAGGACGCGGACGAGAGGGTGGCGGCCGAGTACAGCCTGCGGCTGGGGAAGAAGACCGGGATGCGCATGGTCTCGGTCCCGGTCACCAGGGGCCCGGGGCAGAAGGCCGTCTACAACCTGGTGTTCGGAACGCGGAGCAACCACGGACTGTGGGTGTTCGGCGACGCGCACGCACGCGCCCGTGACACGTGGTGGGAGGGCGTCGAGCTGGAGGAGGAGGCGAACGACAACGCCTTGTTCACGGTGGCGACCATGCGGAGGCCGGACCCTGCGAAGGTGCAGAAGGAGGCGGTGCCGGCCATCGCCGAGAACATCCGCAAGCTCGTACAGCGGGGGCGACCGTTCAAACTGGTCGACCACACGGTCCAGGTGTTCGGCGACTACTACGGCCAGGTCCCCGACACCGTGGTCGGCAAGGCGATCCGGCAGCTCCACGAGGCCGGGCTCATCGCCAGGGACGGCAGGGCGTCGACGATCAAGAACCTGGAGGTGCGTCCGCCGGTCAGACACTGACCGGCAGCGGCAGCTGGTCCCAGGTCCGCCCGTCGAGCAGGCGCCCGCCGGCCTTGGGGGTGTGCCCGCCCCACTGCTTGAAGAAGAACGCCACCTCGTCGCGAAGGCAGGTGTCACGGATCTCCCGGACCCATGCCGCCTCCATCGGGCGGTGCCCCGGGCCGGACTCACCACCGGCGATCACCCAGTGGATGCCGGTCAGATCGAGCCCGTCCAGCGGGCCCAGCAGCGGCTCACAGGACAGGAAGCGGACGGCGGCGGGGACCGTACGGAGGTCGTCGGCACGGGCGAGCTCCGCCGCGCCTTCCACGGACACGCCCATCCAGACGTTGGGCGGCCACTCCAGGCGCTCTGCCACACGCCGAAGCCGACGGCTCCGTTTGGTCAGCACCTGGTAGGTGTGCTCCGGAGTGTCCGCCATCACGGCGAAGACCTGGCGGACGAAGTCGAGCGGAACGCGGGCGTGGAAGAGATCCGACATCGAGTTGACGAAGACCGTCCGGGGGGTGCGCCAGCCGTACGGAGCGCGCAGGACGCCCCGGTGAAGTGTCAGATCGAAGCCCGGCCCGGACGTCCTCGGATCGCCGTCGTTCTGGTACTTCGGGGCCCCCATGGCTTTCAGCCGCTTCGCCAGTGTGAGGGCGTAGCAGTTGTCGCATCCGGCGGACACCCGGTCACACCCGGTCGTGGGGTTCCACGTCGCCTCCGTCCACTCGATCCCGCTGCGCTCGCCCACTGCCGCTCCCGACCCTTGAGGCGCGCTGTGACCGTCGGCCGCTGGCGCCTGTGTTCCGTCTTCGGAACCACCCTGCTCCGTCGAACGGAGCCCTGTCGAGCCCGGCAGGTCACAGCGTCACTGCGCCACGAATGCCGAAGAGTGGCCGCAACCGAGTGTGTGGCCGGTCGATCACGGGCTGACCGGCGCGACGCGTGCGACCAGCTCGTCGGTGCCGCCCGCGGCCCGTCGGTACATACCAGACGGTTCCGGCGGGCGCCCGGCCGCGAAGGTACTCGACGAGCGGCTGGTGATGCGGCGGGCCGGTGGTCCCGGTGATCTCCTGGACGGCCTCGTCGAGGGGGAAGAACCGTGCCTCGACGACGTCACCGGAGGGATCGTCCGACACGGTGATGTCCCCCTCCCAGGAGTCGTACTCCAGCGCACACAGGATTGCCGACGGGTACTCGGGGGTGTCGTGGTGCACGACGAAGGCCAGCCCCTCGGGAGCGGTGACCTCCAGACCGGTCTCCTCGCGGAGTTCGCGGCGCAGGGCTTCGTGGAGCAGCTCGCCCGTCTCCACCCCACCGCCGGGCAGTGACCAGGCGAGCGGCCCCCGTCCGTGACGGCCTCACGCACCAGCAGAATGTGATCCCCGGACCGCAGCAACCCGGCCACCACCTGCACACGGGGCCGGACCTTCGCCGCTGTGCCGGGTGCGGGGGAGCCGGGCTCGGTCATCGGGAGATCCCTTCTGCGGTCGAGGTGGTCTTCGGCGCGGCGTCATACGGTGGGTACGAGTTCCGCGTTGTTGCCTCGCCATCGGACCTAAGACGGTCAAACGTGTCCTGGCAGCCGGCGGTAGCAGCTTCGCCGTATCCACCGCGGGGCTTCGGCGAGGACGAATCGGCTTCGTAGATCGATGGTCACCCTACCGCCAGGCCGCCATACCGAGGTCGAGGAGGCGGATGGCGGGGCCGTGGCCGACCATGCCGACGAGGCTGCTTCACCGCGCCGTGGGCGGATCGCCGCGGGCCGGGAACGGGGTTCACCCCGCTCCCGTGCCGGTGATCGTGATCAGCCGGGGCCGTCCGGTTGCTCCTTCCGGTGGCGGGGGAGGCGGTGGGACTCCACCGGCCTTCCGCTGGTGAGGTGTTCGGTGACGATGCGGCCGGCGGCGACGGGGTCGACCTTCCCGTACCAGACGTCGTCCGGCTGGACGGTGACGACGGGGGCCTGGTTGCAGGGGAACTGGCACCCGGTCTGGGTGACGAGCACGTCGTCGTCCCCGAGGCCGTGCTCGGCCAGCGTCCGCACCAGGGTGCGCAGGCCCTCCTCCGCGCCCATGGCCGCACAGCGGGGCCCGCGGCACACCAGGACCTGGTGCCGGTGACCGGGGACGTCCTCCCAGGCCGCGGAGGTGAGGCCGGGCTCCGTGCCGGTGATCGCCTTCGTCGTCGCGGCCACCGCGGCGACCGCGTCGGGCGAGTCGGCGAGGCGGGTCGCGACGAGCAGGTCGGGCCGGTGACCCGTGCGCTCGCGCCACCAGTGCGCGGCGATCCGCCGGAGCCAGGAGTGGGCGGGGCCGGTGGCCGCGAGGCGGACGCCGACCACGAGTACGGTCCCGGTGCCCGCGTCGGCCAGTCTGGTCAGCTCGGCCGACAGGGACGGGTCCGCCTGCTGCAGGAACGCGATCGAGGCCCGGTGCGGGGCCGCCGCCCGGAGGAGCTCGTCGCGGCGGACGGCTTCCGCGATCGACATGCCGACCAGGAGGACGGCACTGCGCCGGTCGGGGACTTCCCGGGGCGGCGAGGTCATGGCGTTGTCCCTTCGTGGAGCAGTCCGTTCCACCGGACGTGCGGGCGGTCGTGCCGGGGGTGTCGTTCCACGGTGGCGTCGACGCCGTAGACGCTCGCGATCATGGGGGAGGTGAGCACCTCGGAGCCGGGCCCGTGGGCGACCAGCCGGCCGCCGCGCAGGACGGCGATGTCGTCGCAGTAGGCGGCGGCGAGTTCGAGGTCGTGCAGGGCGGCCACCGTGGTGATGCCCAGCCCGCGCACGGTGCCGAGGAACCCGAGCTGGTGGCGCAGGTCGAGGTGGTTGGTGGGCTCGTCGAGCAGGAGCACGCCCGGCTCCTGCACCAGCGCCCGTGCGAGCTGGACGCGTTGGCGCTCGCCGCCGGACAGCGTCGGCCAGGACCGGTCGAGCAGGTGGCCGACGTCGGCCGCGGCGACGGCGTCGGCGAACACCGCCCGCTCGTGGGCGTCGGCGGCGGTGTTCGCCGGGACGGGCCAGCGGCTGCGGTGCGGGGTGCGTCCGAGGTCGACGACCTGGCGGACCGGCAGCGACAGGCGGGTGTCCGCCTGCTGTTCCATGAAGGCCACCTCGCGGGCCCGTCGGCGGGCGGTGAGCGCGTGGAGGTCCTCCCCGTTCAGGAGGACCCGTCCGGCGCTCGGCCTGGTCAGTCCGGCGACCGTGCGCAGCAGGGTGGTCTTCCCGGCGCCGTTGGGCCCGAGCAGGCCGGTGATCCGGCCGGGGGCGAACGCGAGCGAGACCGCGTCCAGCAGGGTGGCTCCGCCGGCCCGGACCCGGAGTCCCTCGGCGCGCAGCTCGACGGGGGGCGTCGCCGTCACTGTCCCCTCCCGTCGGTCCGCCCCTGGCGCCACAGGAGCCAGGCGAAGAAGGGTGCTCCGAGCCCGGCCGTGACGACGCCGACGGGGATCTCCCGGTCGGGGAGGACCGAGCGCGCCACGATGTCGCTGCCCACCAGGAGGGACGCGCCCACCAGTGCCGACACGGGCAGCAGGAGGGCGTGGCGCGGGCCGCAGACGAGGCGGACCACATGCGGGACGACCAGGCCGAGGAACCCGATGACGCCGGTGTGCGCGACCAGGCAGGCGGTCACCAGTGCGGCGGTGGCGACCAGGACCCAGCGGGTGCGCTCGACGTGGACGCCGAGCGAGCGCGCGGCGGTCTCGCCGAACGCGAAGGCGTCCAGGTCACGGGCCGAGGAGGCCAGGACCGTGACCCCGATCAGCGCGACCGCGGTCAGCAGGACGGCGGTGGGCCACCGCACCCCGGCGACCGAGCCGAGCGTCCACTCCATGACACCGCGCGCCGCGTTGCGGTCCCCGAGGACCAGCACGGCGAACGAGGTGTAGGCCCCGCACAGCTGTCCCACGGCGATGCCCGCCAGCACGGTCCGGGTGGTCGGCAGCGTTCGGGTGCGGGCGGCGGCCAGGGCCAGCACGACGACGGCGGCGAGCAGGGCGCCGGCGAAGGCCGCCGTCGCCACCGCGGCGGTGCCCACCGCACCGGCCACGCCGACACCGAGGACGATCACGGTGACCGCGCCGGCGGCGGCCCCGTCCGAGATCCCGAGCAGGAAGGGGTCGGCGAGGTCGTTGCCGGTCAGGGTCTGCAGCACGGCGCCGCAGACCGCGAGGCCGGCGCCGGTCGCGGCCGCTCCCAACACCCGGGGCAGCCGCAGCTGCCAGACGATCTGGTCGTCCAGCAGCGTCACGTGCGGGTCGCCCAGCCCGAGCCGGCGCACCACGACGTCGACCACGGTGCTGACCGGTTCGTGCTGCGAGCCCACGGCCAGACCGAGGAGCACGGTGGTCAGGAGCAGGGCCCCGGCCGCGGCCAGGACCCCCGCCGTGCGGCCCGGACCGGTGGGCCGCAC
>NZ_JBHJRC010000018.1:0-27428 GCF_042261735.1 Kitasatospora sp. NPDC056327
GGGGGGGGGGCGGCCCCCCCCCCCCCCGCCGCGGCCGAGCAGCCCCGGCAGGCTCCCGTGGAAGATTCCCCCGGAAACGGTCCGCACCGGCCGCCCGGCCGAAGCGGCCCACCCGGCGCGTTCCGCCCGACCGTCCGCACGCGTCCACCACGTCCCGCGCAGCGCGGAGTCGTACGCGGGCGGGCTGCTCGCCGCCGCCGCGGACACCGGCCGGCGCTGCACCCCCACCGTCCGGATCGACCCGGGGCGCCGGCGCACCGCACCCCGCCGAGGAGTGGCGGCTTCCGGAACGGGACGTCGGTGTCACGCCGGGGAGGCCGGCCGGTGGTGTTCCGCCGTGGCGCGGGCGGGTTCGGTGACGTACCGACCGGCGTCGACGTGGAGGTCCGGGAGCAGGGGCCGGGCGGCCGGCAGCTGCCGGCCGGACCGTTCGACGAGGGCCCCGCGCCGTCGGACCGGGACCGTGCGCGGGCCGCGGCAGCCGGCCGTGCAGGCGGGTTCGCCCAGGAGCACACGCCGCTCCTCCGCGCTCGCCCGCAGGAGGCCGGAGCCGTCGGCGGGCAGGACCTCGGCCGTGAACGGGCGGCGGCCGCCCCCGCCGACCGCCGCCACCACGTCCTCGCCGTCGGCCATCAGCCGCACCGTGCCGGCCCACCGCGGCCCCGGTGGCACTGCCTCGGCCTCAAGCCGGCTGACCGTCCGATCCACCTCCGGCACCTGCCCGCGTCCGCCACCGGCCGGGCGACGGCAGGTCGGCCGGTGTGACCGCCACGAGAAGCCGGGGTCCGAGGAACCGGTGGCCGGAGCCGGATCCCGACAGCGGGGTGGCGGACGTCGCCCTGCTGATCCCGGAGTGGCTCGGCGAACAGGGGATCAACGCCATGGTCCGGGTCGACGCCGAACGGGTCCGGGACCGCCGGCCGCCGTGGACGTCCGCCGCGAACGGCGGGCGGCCGGCGGCGCCGTTCGGGGCCGACGGCGCGACCGCCGCGCAGTGCACGGAGTCGGCGCCGAGGCTGCTGCGGGAGGCCGGGGTCGACGTCCCCGTCCGACGGCGGCCGGGCCGGGCCGGGCCGGACGGGATCAGGCCTCCGCTCGCGGGCTGACGGAGAGCGGCAGGCCGTCCGTGAGGGCGCGGGAGCGGTACTCGGGTGCGGGATGGATGTGCCAGCGGGTGGTGAGGGCGGCCAGGGCGGCGAGCAGTCCGGCCCAGACGAGGCCGTCCCCGACGCATCTGCGGTGACCGTCCCCGACGGGCAGGTCGGCCGCGCGCGGCAGGCCTCCCACTGGCCCGGTGTGCCACCGGTCGGGGGCGAAGCGCAGCGGGTCGGCGAACCGGGCGGGGTCACGGCGCAGGGGTGCGGAGCTGTAGAGCACGTCGGCGCCGCGCGGGATGTCGTGGCGGCCGATCCGCACGGTCTCCAGGGCGCGCCGGCCGGTCAGCCGGAGCGGCTGGTGGAGGCGCAGCACCTCCTGGACGAAGCTCGCCGTGTACGGCAGGTCCGCGGGGGCGGCGGCGCCCGGTCCGGCGGCGCGCGCCTCGCCGTGGACGCGGTCGGCCATCTCGCGGTGGCGGGCGAGCAGGTGGAGGGCCCAGGCGAGGGTGGTGGCCGTGGTCTCGACCCCGGTGACGAGGAAGGTGAGGAGCTCGTCGCACGCCTCCTCGTCGGACAGCCCGTCCTCGGCGGCGAGCATCAGCGCGAGCACACCCCCGTCCTCCGGGGTGCTCCGGGCCCGGCGGACCGCCGAGCCGGCGAGCCGACGGAGGGAGGCGGCCGAGTCCCGGAAGCCCCGTTGCGCCGGGAGCGGTGACCCAGGGGTCGCCGGGAGCGTCAGGGTGTCCCGCAGCACACCCCGCACGAGCGGGCCGGGATCGCTCCCGGCGCCGCCGCCCGGTTCCCCGGCGGCGGGGAAGAGGACGGGCACCAGCATCGCGGCGGCGAGGTCGCGCATCTCCCGCTCGGTGGCGATGGTGCGCCCCTGCTGCCAGCCGCCCGCCCACTCCCGCGCGACCGCCGCGAATGTTCCGCCGTACCCGGTCCCGTGCCCCCGATCGCGCTCCCGGTCCCGGTGGACCGTGGACGGCGCGGCGGTGTGCCGCCGGGGGCGGCCGTCGGGGGCGGCCCCGGGTGGCGCCGGCCCGCCGCGGGCGGCGGAGCCGGCGGGGCGGTCCGCGGAACCGGCGGCGGCCGGCCGGACGCCCCTGCCGAACTTGCCGCGCTGCGCGACCAGCACCTCGTGAACGGCCCCGGGGGCGTTGAGCAGATAGTAGGGGCGGCGTCCGAGCCGCATCTCGACGATGTCGCCGTGGGCCCGCAGCCCCTGCAGGAACAGCGCGCGTCCGCGCGCCAGCCCGAGCAGGTGCCCGAGCACCGGCACCGCCCCGGGCGCGAGCGGCACCACGGCCGCCGCCGTCCCGTGCCCCACCGACGTCCCTCCCCTTCCGTTTCCCCCCGGACCAGAACGTGTGCGAACACGCTATCCACGGCAACACCCCGACAACACAGCCGTTTCAGTCGATCACCGGCGCAAAATCCACCGTCCGCACACGGACTCCCGGCGCCGGGGCTGTGGCCCCGGTCTCAGATCGTCCGCGACACGACGTGGCGGCGGCGCGGCCGTGGGTGACGGCGGGCCGCGCCAAACGGTGAGTGCGCTCACAGGGATTCCGTCGCCACGACGCACGGTAGTGCTCACGCGTAGCGTGTCGACCGGCCGAGGACACGGCAGGTCAGCGGGTGTGGCGGGCGGCCTTCGAATCGACGGCGCGCGGGACGGCTACGACGCCGCGTCGTAGCGGAGGGGTCTTGGCGGCAGCCGATCCGGTCTGGCAACAATGGCTCTCGTCGCCGCCGCACCCGGTACCTGTCCCACCGGAGTGCGGTTCTTTCGAACGACTGCCGGTGCGCGCCCCGCGACCGTTTCGGCCCCTGTCCGGCCACGGTCCGGGCGGGGCGAACACCGGCCCAACCTGATTGAGGTCTTTCTCTTCATGCCCGCTTTCAAGCTTCGTATGCGCACCTCGGCCGCCGTTCTCGCCGGAGCCGCCGGTCTGACCGCCCTCGGCGCCGGCCTGGTGCCCGCCACCGCCTCCGCCGCGACCGCCTCGCCGCAGACGATCGCCGCGCAGATCGTGCCCGCCAACCAGCTCGCCGCGTTCAAGCAGATCATCTCCCACGAGTCCAGCTGGAACGTGACCGCGACCAACCCGTCCTCGGGCGCCTACGGCCTGGCGCAGGCGCTGCCGGGCTCCAAGATGGCGACGCACGGCACCGACTGGAAGACCAACCCGACCACCCAGATCCGCTGGGCGCTGGACTACATGAACGACCGCTACGGCAGCCCGAACGCCGCCTGGGCGTTCTGGCAGACCCACCACTGGTACTAAAGACCACCGCTGTGCCGCCGGGCCGACCGGTACCGGCAGCACCGCCACGTCTTCCCGACCAACTGTCCCCCCTCACCCCGGGGCCGGACAGGGACCTCCGGGGTGACCGTCGAGCCCGGCCGCGCGTGACCCGCGCGGCCGGGCCTTCGGGCGTTCCGCCCCGGTGGACACCGCTCGGATATATTCGGGCCGAGACGAAGTCCGCCACCGTTCGGGCCGCGCCCGGCCCCGCCCGAGGAGCATCCGGTGCCCCAGCCCCCGCACACCCCGGCGACCGCCACCACGCAGACCGTGGCGCAGGTCAACCAGACCGTCCTGCTGGAGGTGCTGCGCCGGCACGGGTCGCTGTCCCGGCAGCGGCTGGCGGCCGAGAGCGGGCTGTCCACCGCGACCGTGCACCGGCTGGTCGAGGTGCTGCGCACCGCGGGACTGGTGGTCGTCGAGGCCGAGCGGGCGCCGTCCAGCGGCGGCCGGCCGCCGCAGCTGATCCGCTACAACGCCGGGGCCCAGACGGTGCTCGCGGTGGCGATGCGCCCGCGCCGGATCATCGGCGTGGTCGCCGACCTGCACGGCGCGGTGCTGCACGAGGCCGAGCACCACTGGGCGGCCGGACTCGGCCCGGAGCGCACCCGCGAGCCGTCCGCCGAGGATCTCACCGGACCGCTGCTGGAGCTGGTCGACGGCCTGCGCGAGTGGGCCGGACGGCACGCGGGCGCGCCGCGGGCGCTGGTGGTCGGGGTGCCCGGAGTGGTCCGGGACCGGACCGGGCTGGTGGAGTTCGCCCCGGCGCTGGACTGGCCCGGCCTGCGGCTGCGCACCCTGCTGCACGAGCGGCTGGGCGTCCCGGTGGCGGTGGAGAGCAATGTCGACCTGGTCGCACTGGCCGTCCGGCACGGCGAGGCGGGCGCCGGGGTGAGCGACCTCGCCGCCGTGGTGGTCGGGATCGAGGTCGGCGCCGGGATCGTGCTGGACGGCCGGCTGCACCGCGGGCGGCTGGGCTCGGCGGGAGCGCTCGGGTACCTGATGGGCGACCGCCGGGCGCTGGACCGTCCGCTGGGGCGCACCGGCGACACCCAGGCGCGGATCGGGGACCACGCCGTCGACCGGCGGATCGCCGAGGCCGGGCTGACCGTGTCGGGCTCCTCCGCCGAGCGGGTCGCCGACCTGTTCCGGCTGGCCCGGGAGGGGGTGCCGGCGGCGGTGCGGCTGGTGGACGAGTTCACCGACGACCTGGCCCTGCTGGTGGCCAATCTGACCAGCGTCCTCGGCCCCGAACTGGTGGCGCTGGGCGGGCGGTTGCTCTGGGAGAGCGGCGGCGTGATGCTGCCCGCGATCGAGTCCCGGCTGCAGGGGCGGGTGCCGGTGCCGCCGCGGCTGATGATGGTGCACTCGACGACCACCGAGCTGGTGGGGGCCGCGGCGGCGGCCGTCCGGCTCGCCGACGGGGCCACCTTCATCACCCGCTGAGGAGCCGGCGCCGGCCACCGGGAGCCGGCACGCCGTCACCTCCCTCAGGGCCGCCGCCGTCGCCCCACGGGGCACCGGCGCGGAGAACACCCGAAGCTCACTATTTCTCAGTGTGATAGAAACTCCTCGTGGCCATTCGACCAAAGGAGTCCCGGATGTTCGCGGCCGCCTTCGCCATGGACCCGCTCCGGTTCCCCGACGTGTACGGCCCCGAGGCGCGCGCCCGGGTGCTGGCCCGCGCGGAGCTCGTCGGGGACCAGGCCGCGCCCGGCGGGGTCTGGGGCCCCGAGCGGCTCGCCGCCGAGCCCGACGCGCTGTGCGACGTCGAGGTGCTGTTCACCGGCTGGGGCGGACCGGTCCTCGACGCGGCGGCGCTGGCGCGGATGCCCCGGCTCGCCCTGGTGCTGTACGCGGCCGGGTCGGTGCGCCGGATCGCCACCGAGGAGTTCTGGACGGCCGGCCTGCCGATCGTCACCGCCGCCCACGCCAACGCCGTCCCGGTCGCCGAGTTCACCGTCGCGCAGATCGTCTACGCCCTCAAGGACGGCTGGCGCCACGTACTCGCCTCCCGTGCCGCCCGCGCCCCCGTCCGGGTCGGCCGGGCCCCCGGCGCGTACGGCGCCACCGTCGGCGTGCTGTCGCTCGGCGCCACCGGACGGCTGGTCTGCGAGCGCCTCGCCGGGTACGACCTGCGGGTGGTCGCGCACGACCCGTACGCCGAACCGCCGCCCGGGGTGCGCGCCGTCGGCCTGGAGGAACTCTTCGCCACCGCCGACGTGGTGAGCGTCCACACGCCGCTGGTGCCGGAGACCAGGGGACTGGTGGGCCGTCGGCTGCTCACCTCGATGAAGCCCGGCGCCACCCTGGTGAACACCGCGCGCGGCGCCGTCCTCGACGAGCCGGCGCTGCTCGCGGTGCTCGCCGAACGGCCCGACCTGTTCGCCGTGCTGGACGTCACCGACCCTGAACCGCCGGTGCCGGGCTCTCCGTTGTTCACCCTGCCGAACGTCGTGGTCACCCCGCACCTGGCGGGCAGCCAGGCGCTGGAGCGGCGGCGCCTCGGCGACCTGGTCGTCGGTGAGTTCGAGCGGTGGACACTCGGCGAGCCGCTGCGCTGGGCCCTGGACCGCCGCGCCTACGAACGGATGGCCTGACGTGAACGACCGGCACGACGTGGACACCCGTCGCGACACGACAGACCGCCGTGACCCGCACGACCGGGTCCCCGCACCGGCCCGCCGGCCCGACGTGCTGGTCGTCCTGACCGACCAGCAGACCGCCGACGCGATGGGCGCCGCCGGGAACCCGCACCTGGCCACCCCGCACATGGACGCACTGGCCGCCGCCGGCACCCGCTACCGCCAGGCGTACTGCGCCCAGCCGCTCTGCGCGCCGTCCCGGGCCAGCCTGCTCACCGGGCAACTGCCCAGCGCGCTCGGCGTCACCGGCAACGAGGCGCTCGCCGAGGACGGCGCGGCCCCGGAGCCGCTGCTGGGCCGGGTGTTCGCCGAGGCCGGGTACGACTGCGCCTACGGCGGCAAGTGGCACCTGCCCGAGCTCGACCTGCCCCCGGACCGCGGCTTCCGCCGGATCCACCCGGCCGGGGACGACGCCGGACTCGCCCGCGCCGCCGCCACCTACCTCCACCGGCCGCGCCCACGGCCGTTCCTGCTGGTGGTGTCCTTCCTCGAACCGCACGGCATCTGCGAGTGGGCCCGCGGCCAGGACCCGAGGACCGGCCCGCTGCCCGCCCCGCCGCCCGTCGCCCAGTGCCCGCCGCTGCCGGCCAACTTCCCGCCCGCCCCGTACGAGGCGCACCTGCCCCGGCTGGCGCAGCGCGCCTGGGCGCACACCCACCCCACCGGCGGGTGGCACGAGGACGACTGGCGGCGCTACCGGCAGGCGTACTACGCGCTGGTCGAACGGGTGGACGCCAACCTCGGCACCGTCCTGGCCGGGCTGCGCGAGCACGAGCGGTGGAGCGGCCGGGAGACCGTCGTGGTGTTCACCTCCGACCACGGCGACGGCGCCGGCGCGCACGGCTGGAACCAGAAGTGGGCGCTGTTCGAGGAGTCGGTGCGGGTGCCGTTCCTGGTGAGCGGGCCCGGCAGCACACCGGGCGGGGTCAGCGACCGGCTGGTCTCCACCGGCCCGGACCTGCTGCCCACGCTCTGCGACCTCGCCGGGATACCCGTGCCGCCCGGTCTCCCCGGGCGCAGCGTGCGCGCGCCGGAGCCGCGCGAGGAGCTGGTGGTGGAGACCCGCTGGGAGCTGCCCGGCTTCAACAACGCGCTCGGCCGGATGATCCGCGACGCGCGGTACAAGTACGTCTGCTACGCCTGGGGCGACCGGCGGGAGCAGCTCTTCGACCTCACCGGGGACCCGGGCGAGATGGTCAACCTGGCCGTGGACGCCCGGCACGGGGCGCTGCTCGACCGGTTCCGCGGACTGCTGGCCGCCCACTGCGCGGGCTCCGGCGACCCGTTCGCGCGCTTCGTGCCCGCCCCGGCCGGTCCGGCGCAGGCCTGACAGGGCGTCAGACCGATCCCTCGTCCAGACCGAGGAGTTCACGGGTGCGGCGGTACTTGACGGCGAGTCGCTCGGCCGTCGCCGGGTCCAGGCTCGCCAGGCGGGCCGGGTCGGAGTTGTGGGCGAGGTCGGCCCGCTTGACGAGGAGCGCGCCCGGGGTGGCCAGGATGCGCGCGGTGTACTCCTCCAGCGGCTCGCCCGGCCGCTTGGTGAGCGCGTCCACGATGGCCTTGGTGTCGGCACCGAGGGCGGCGCCGGCCAGCCACTCACGGGTCAGGGCGTCGTCCTCGATGGCGTCGTGCAGCCAGCCGGCCGCGACCTGCCCGGCGCTGCCGCCGCGCGCCGCCACCCCGTGGGCGACCGCCGCGAGGTGCTCGGCGTAGGGGTGTCCGTTCTTGTCGGTCTGCCCCGCGTGCGCGTTCCGGGCGATCCGCTCGACCTCGGCCAGGCTCAGGTGATCCACCCCGCCATGGTAGGGGCCGGTCCCGCCGGTCCGCGCGGGGACCTGCCGCCGGCGGCCGTTCGCACACCTGATTGACTTCCGCCGTCCCGCCGTCACAGTGTCACACCGTCCCGCCGTCCCGCCGGGTTCCCGCGGCGGCGGCCCGGCCCGCCGACGACCGTGCCGAGGAAGCCATGCCCAGCCTGCACCCGCTGCTGTCCGGTTTCGCCCCGATCTGGGCCCTGACCGGCGCCGGCTACCTGCTCGGCCGCAGCGGCCTGCTCGGCGAGCACGCCGAACAGGTGCTGAACCGGTTCGTCTTCCACGCCGCCATGCCCGCCGCGCTGTTCCTCCTGATCGGCCGCACACCGCTGGACCGGTTCGCCAACCCCTCCATGGTGGCGTTCACGGTGGGCACGGTGGTGGCGGGCGGCCTCGGGCTGCTCGCCGCGCACCGGCTGTTCGGCCGCGCCCTGCCGGAACGGACCCTCGGCGGGATGGCGGCCGGGTACGTCAACTCGGCCAACCTGGGCATACCGGTGGCCACCCAGGTGCTCGGCGACGCCTCCTTCGTCGGCCCGGTGGTGCTGTTCCAGATCCTGGTGGTCACCCCGGCGGTGCTGACCGTGCTGGACTCCGGCCGCGCCGGGCTGCGGGCCGCGCTCACCCTGCCGCTGCGCAACCCGATCCTGCTCGCGGTCGGGCTCGGCGCCGTGGTGTCGGCGACCGGGTGGCACCCGCCCGTCGAACTGAACCGCTCCTGCGAACTGCTCGGGGGCGCGGCCGTGCCCACCGCCCTGGTCGCCCTCGGCCTCTCGCTCCGCCACCCGCCCGCCGTCACCGGCGCCTCCCGCTCCCTGGAGGTCGGCACGGCGGTCGCGCTGAAGACCCTCGTCCAGCCGCTGACGGCCTGGGCGGTCGGCGCCCTGGTGCTCGGCCTGGCACCGCACCAACTGCTCACCGTAGTGCTGTTCTCGGCGCTGCCGACCGCCCAGAACGTCTTCACCTACGCGCGCGAGTACGGCCACGGGGCCGCCTTCGCCCGGGACACGGTGCTCGCCTCGACCCTGGTGTCGATGGCGACCCTGTCCCTGGTCGCCCGGGCGCTCGGCCCGGCCTGAGGAAAACCCCGTCGCGCCGCTCGCCGAAGCGGGCTAGAAAGGGCGGATGACCGACGCGAGCCCGCCGTTCCGCCCGATCATCCGCCCGCTGCGGGCCCACGAGTTCGACGCCTGGGCCCGGGTCCTCACCAACACCTACGGGGAGGACACCGACGAGCGGGAACTCGCCGCCGAGCGGGCCGTGCTCGACCTCGACCGCGCCCTGGCCGCCTTCGACGAGGACGGCGAGCCGATCGGTGGGGCCGCCGCCCACGTCCGCCGGCTGACCGTCCCCGGCGCGGAGGTCCCCGTCGCCGGCGTCACCTGGGTCGGCGTCTCCCCCACCCACCGCCGCCGGGGCGTCCTCACCGCCCTGATGCGCCGCCAGCTCGACGACCTGCACGAGCGCGGCACCGAACCGGTCGCCGCGCTGCGCGCCTCCGAGGCCGGCATCTACGGCCGCTACGGCTACGGCCCGGCCACCCGGGCCGCGCTGTTCGACGCCGACAAGCGCACCATGCGGCTGCGCCCCGGCACCGACCTCGGGCCCGGCACCGTCCGGCTGCTGGACGCGGCGCGCGCCCGCCCGCTGATCACCGCCGTCTACGACCGGGTCCGCCGCGAACGGACCGGCTGGCCGGACCGCACCGAGCCGTACTGGGACGCCCGGCTGCGGGACGACCCGGACTCCCGCGGCGGCGCGACCGCCCTGCGGTACGCCGTCCACCGCGACGCCGACGGCCGCCCCGACGGCTACGCGCTGTACCGGTTCGCGGAGGACGGCGAGCACAGCGCCGTCCGGGTCGTGGAGGTGGCGTCCGGATCGGCCCGGGCGTACGCCGCGCTCTGGGACCACCTCATCGGGATCGACCTCTTCTTCCGCCTGGAGTACGAGGGCGCGCCGGACGAACCGCTGCTCCACCTGCTCGCCGACCCGCGGCCCGCCCGGGTCGGCACGGTGGACCGGCTCTGGGTGCGGCTGGTGGACGTCGGCCCCGCGCTCGCCGCCCGCCGGTACGGCACGCCGCTGGACGTCGTCCTCGACGTCCGGGACGACTTCTGCCCGTGGAACACCGGGCGCCACCGGCTGACGGCCGACGGCGACGCGGTCTCCTGCGAACCCACCACCGCCCCGGCCGACCTGCGGCTGTCCGCCGCCGACCTGGGCGCGGCCTACCTCGGCGGCACCACCCTGGCGTCGCTCGCCGCCGCCGGGCGGGTGGCGGAGCTGCGCCCGGGGGCGCTGGCGGCGGCCGGCACGGCGTTCCGCGGCGCCCGGGAGCCGTTCTGCCCGGCCGGGAAGGCGTTCCCGGCGTACTGAGCACCGAGCCGCACCGGCGCCCCGGCCGCGGGCGGTGCCCCGCGGCCGGATCCGTTCACCCCTGCCGTTCACCCCTGCCGTGCACCCGTGCCGTCCGCCCCGGTGAGCGGGCGCCGTGCCGGCCGGCGCCCCGCCCCCGTCCGACGGTCGGCCGTCAGCGATCAGCCGTCAGCGGTCCCGGACGGCGATCAGCTCGCGGCCGCGCAGGGTGAAGAGCACGCCCGCGTCGTCGACGGCGAGCCGGGCGCCGCTGTACCACTCGGCGTCGACCTGGACGAGCACGGTGGCGGCCAGCGTCTCGGGGTCGAGCCGGAACAGCGTCTTCTCGCTGATCCCGTAGAGCCGCCCGCGGGCCACCAGCAGGCGCGGGTTGGCGGAGGTGATCGCCCGCAGGTCGGCCCTGGCCGCGATCACCGGCGGTCGCCCCGGCCGGGCGGTGCGCAGATCGACGGCGAAGGCCTGCCCGTTCACCGTGATGCCGAACAACCGGTGCCCGTGCACCTCCAGGCTGCTGATGCCGGAGCCGAGGCCGGTCGCGGTGCGCCACAGTTCGCGCCCGGCCACCGGGTCCCAGGCGGCCAGGTCGCCGCGCGGGCCGGTGGCCTTGGCGTTGTCGCCGCCGAGGAACGCCAGCCCGCGACCGGCCGCGACCGCCCGCACCAACTGCTCCGGCCCGAGCGGGTCGACGTGCACGGTGGGCTGCCCGCTGCCGGGCCGGTAGGTGACGAACGAGCCGCCGCCGGTGGTGTCCGCCTGCACGCCGAGCAGCAGCAGCCGGTGCTCGTCGTCCCAGCGGATGGTCTGGGGCCGGTTCTGGTCCTGCGGCAGCTTCGCCTCCTGGACCGGCGCGTCGTCGGCCCACGGCCGGTAGCGCCAGATCCCCTGCGAGGAGTAGACGCCCAGGTAGAGGGTGCCGTCGTCGAGGACCACGGTGTCCTTGGCCTCGCCGGGGACGGGAAGCTTGCGCAGCGTGCCGGCGTTCAGGTCGTGCAGCGCGACCGAGCCGTTGCCCCCGACGTAGACCCGGCCGTAGCGGGCCGCGACGGACATGCCGAGCTGCGCCTCCGCGGGCGCGCCCGCGCCGACCAGGTCGGTGGTGGTGACGGCGCCCGTGGTGGTGGAGAGGGTCCAGGCGGTACCGCCCTCGGTGACGCCGGCCAGGGTGTCGCCGATCCGGCCCAGGCCCCAGGAGTTGCCGTCCGGGACGGGCACCGCGAAGGCCTCCACGCTGTCGCCGCCCAGCCGGTGGCGCCAGACCGTGCCGTGCTCGGTGGAGGTGAACCAGACGGTGTCGCCGATGCGCTGGAAGTTGGTGATGCTCTTGGTACCGGGCACCTCGAAGGACCGCAGCACCGTGTGGGTGGCCGGGTCGAGGAAGGCGACGTGGGCCGGCCGGCCCTCGGTGGAGACGGCGAGCAGGTCGTCGCCGAGGGCGGTGATCTGGCGCACGATGGTGTCGGCGGCCAGCTCGGGCGGGGTGATGTCGGTGACCCGGCCGGTGGCCCGCTCGACCGCGAACAGCGAGGCCAGGGTGGCTCCGCCGCCGCCCGCGAGGTTGCTGCCGACGCCCAGGTAGGCGTGGGTCGCGGTGGCCTCGACGGCCCGGCCCTGGGTGGCGCCCGGCGCGGGTGAGGCGACCTCGGTGAGCACCCCGCTCGCCGGGTCGTAGGCGTACAGGCCGGGGCCGGCCGCCCGGCCCTTCTGCCGGCCGGTGGCGAAGACCGTGCCGTCGGGGGCGACCGCGACGTCCCGGACGTCGGCGCCGGGGACGTTGACCAGGCCGCGCACGCTGCCGTCGGCCGGGTCGAAGCGGTAGAGGTTCACGGCCTTCGGCGCGTCCGTCACACCCAGGAAGAGGGCGCCGTCGTGGGCGGCGGAGCCCTGCACGAAGTTGCCGGTGGGCAGGGTGGCGGCGCGGGTGACCCGGCCGGTCGGCACGTGGTAACCGACCACCCTGGCGGGGGCGAGGTTGCGCGAGCCGATCCAGAGCGTCTCGCCGATCAGGGTGGCGCTCATCAGCGGGAAGTCGGCGTTGCCCGGCCCGAGTCCGGTCACCTCGGGGGTGCCGGACGGGCGCGGGGCGGCCTGGGCGGGCCCGGCGCCGATCGCGGACAGGGTGGTCAGCGCGGTCACGGAGCCCGCGCCGAGCAGGAGTTGGCGGCGGGAGGGTCGGGCGGGCGGCGTCATGGTGCTCCTCGGGGCGCAGGGGACGGACGGGAACGGGGTGAGCGGGAACGGGACGGGCGGGGAACGGCCGGGCGCGGGAGGACCGGGCCGGGGACAGTCGGGGAGAGCCGGGGATCAGTGCTGTGCGGCGGCCAGCAGCTCGCGGGTGTACGGGTGCTCGGGCGCGCCGAACAGCCGCTCGGCGGGGGCCTGTTCGACCACCCGGCCGTGCCGCATCACCAGCACCTCGTCACAGAGGTGGCGGACCAGCGCGAGGTCGTGCGAGATGAACACCAGGCCGACGCCGGTGCGGCGGCGCAGGTCGATCAGCAGGTTGAGGATCTGCGCCTGCACGGAGACGTCCAGCGCCGAGGTGGGCTCGTCGGCCACCAGCACCTCGGGCCCGACGGCGAGCGCCCGGGCGATCGCCACCCGCTGGCGCTGGCCACCGGACAGCCGGTGCGGCAGCACGTCCAGCAACTCCGCAGGGAGGCCGACCAGTTCGCGCAGCTCGTCGATGCGCTCCAGCGGCAGTTTGTGGGTCAGCAGGGGCTCGGCGAGCGCCTCCCGGATCGTCATGCGCGGGCTCAGCGAGGCGTACGGATCCTGGAAGACGAACTGGACCCGGCGGCGCAGTGCGCGCTCCTGCGCCGGGCCGGCCTCGTCCCAGGAGCGGCCGCCGACCCGGACGGTGCCGGACTCCGGGCGGAGCAGCCCGAGCAGGGCGCGGGCGAGCGTCGACTTGCCGGAGCCGGACTCGCCGATCACACCGACCGCCCGGCCGCGCGCGGCGGTCAGGCCGACGCCGTCGAGCGCGGGCGCGCCCCGGCGGCGGCCGTAGCGGACGGTGAGGTTCTCGGCGACCAGCACCGGCTCGGCGGCCGGCTCCGCCGACGCCCCGGGCGCTCCGGACCCGTCGGGCTCCCCGGACTCCGCCCGCTCGGCCGACGCCACCGACGCCACGGACGCCACCGATCCCACCGGAACGCTCCCGGCCGCGGACCCCTCCCCCTCCGTCACCGGTACGTGGCAGGCGAACCCGCGCTCCCCCGCCGCCTCCCGTTGCTCCGCCCACCCGGGCGCCTCCTCCTCGCACCGCTGCGTGGCGGCGGCGCACCGCGGTGCGAACGCGCAGCCCGGCAGGGGTTCCCCGGCGACCGGCGGCCGGCCCCCGATCACGCTGAGCGGACGGCCGGGCGGGCCGTCCAGCCGGGGAACGGCGGCCAGCAGTCCCGCCGTGTAGCGGTGCCTCGGGGCGGCCAGCAGCCGCTTCACCGGGGCGCGTTCGGCGATCCGTCCGGCGTACATGACCTGGACCGTGTCGCAGGTGCGGGCGACCACGCCGAGGTCGTGGGTGATCAGCAGCACCGCGGTGCCGGTCTCGTCGCGGAGCCGGACGAGCAGGTCGAGGATGCCGGCCTGGGTGGTCGGGTCGAGGGCGGTGGTGGGTTCGTCGGCGATCAGCAGGTCGGGCCGGTTGGTCATCGCCATGGCGATCAGCACGCGCTGGCGCATGCCGCCGGAGAACTCGTGCGGGCGGTCGCGGTATCGGCGCTCCGGTTCGGGAATGCCGACCAGGTCGAGGAGTTCGAGCGCCCGGGCCCGGGCCGCGGCGCGGCTCGCGCCGTGCACCCGGGCGGCCTCGGCGAGCTGGCGGCCGATCGGCATCCGGGGGTTGAGGTAGGCCAGCGGGTCCTGGAAGACCATGCCGATCCGGCGGCCCCGGACGGCCCGCACGGCGGGTTCGGGCAGGGTGAGCAGGTCGGTGCCGTCCAGCCGGACGGTGCCGGCGGTGGTGCGGCAGCCGGGCGGCAGCATCCGGTTGACGGCGAGCGCGGTGAGCGTCTTGCCGGAGCCGGACTCGCCGACCAGGCCCAGGATCTCGCCGGGCCGCAGGGTGAAGTCGACGCCGTGCACCACCTGGTGGGGCCCTGCGGTGACACGCAGCCCGGCCACCTCCAGCAGGGGCGGGGCGGCGGGGGCGCCGGACGGGCCGGTGCGGACGGTCTCGGTCGGCGCGGTCACCGCAGCTTCTCCCGGTTGAACGAGTCGGCGAGCAGGGTCAGCCCGAAGACCAGCAGGCCCAGCAGCAGCACCGGCGCCAAGGCGTACCCGGGGTGCAGGAAGAGGTACTTGCTACCGGTGTTGATCATCGTGCCGAGCGAGGGGGTGGGCGGCTGGATGCCGAAGCCCAGCACGCTCAGCCCGCCCTCGATCTTGGCGGCGTGCGCCATCGCCACGGCGAGCAGCGCGGTGGCGGCGTCGGTGACGTTGGGCAGCACGTAGCGGCGCAGCGTGCGGGCGCGCGGCACGCCGAGCACCCGGGCGGCCACCACGTGGTCGCGGGCGAGCTGGGCGAGCAGGGCGGCCCGGGCCTGCCGGCCGAAGGCGGGCAGCGCGCTGAGCACGACGGTGACCACGACGCTGCCGAGCCCCGGCTTCACGATCAGCGCGATGGCCAGGCCGAGCAGCAGTCCGTGGAAGCCGAGCAGCAGGTCGAACAGCCGCTGGACGGCCTCGCCGAGCAGCCGGTTCAGCCCGCCGAGCAGGCCGAGCAGGGTGCCGAGCACGGCGGCCGCCGGGACGGCCAGCAGGCAGACCAGCAGCTCGATCCGGACCCCGTACAGCGCGCGGGCGAGCAGGTCGCGGCCCACCTCGTCGGTGCCGAGCGGGTGCTCCCAGGAGGGCCCGGCCAGTGCCTCGCGGCCCTGCTGGTAGGGGTCGGCGGACAGCAGCAGCGGTCCGAGCAGGCCGAGCAGCACCACCAGGGCGACCAGGACCGCCCCGGTCCGGCCGCGCCGGCCGCGCAGTGCGGCGGGCAGGGCGGGCCTGCGGCGTCCCCCGGCGGTGGGCGTGACGGTGGCGCTCATCGGGCCTCTCCGGTGCCGGCGCGGGCGATCCGCGGGTCCAGCCGGCCGACCAGCAGCTCGGAGCCGAGCTGCACGACGACGGCCACCGCGACCGCGAGCATGATCAGGGTCTGGGCGACGGGGTAGTCCCGCTGGTTGATCGCGTCCAGCAGCAGTTGGCCGAGGCCGTGCCGGGCGAACAGCTGCTCGGCGACGACGGCGCCGCCCAGCAGCTCGCCCAGGTTGAGCCCGAACTCGACGCAGAACGGCGCGAGGCTGTTGGGCACCACGTGCCGCAGCAGGATCCGCCGGGGCGGGGCCCCCTTGGCGATCGCGGTGAGCACGAACTCCTCCTGCCGGGTGCGCCTGATCTCGGTGGCGAGCAGCCGGGCCAGCACCACCGAACCCGGCAGGGCGAGCGCGACGGCGGGCAGCGCCAGGTACTGCACGGCGAGGTCCGGCGCCGTGAGGAGGTCCTTCTCGCCGCCGGCGGGCAGCACCCGCAGCAGCACGGCGAAGACGAAGACGAAGAGCACCGCCGTCACGTACACCGGCAGGGCGAGCACGGCGGTGGTGACCGGGTCGAGCAGGCGGGCGAGCCGGCCGCGCCGTTCGGCGGCCAGCGCGGCGCCCAGCAGCAGGCCGAGGACGAGCATCAGCAGACCGGCGGCGAGGGCCAGCTGGAGGGTGGAGCCCAGGCTCTGGCCGATCATCCGGGTGACCGGTTCGCGGTAGTGGAAGGAGAGGCCGGGGTCGCCGCCGAGCAGGCCGCCCAGCCAGGTGAGGTACTGGGCGGGCAGCGGCCGGTCCACCCCGAGCTGACGGCTGAGGTGGTCGCGCTGCTCCTGGTCGGCCTCGGCGCCGAGCGCGGCGGAGACCGGGTCGCCGGGGGCCAGGTGGAGCAGCAGGAAGACGGCCACCGAGGCGAGCCAGAGGGTGGCCAGCGCTCCGGCGGCCTTTCTGGTCCAGTACGGCACGGGGGTTCTCCGAGGGGGCGGGTCGGTGGTCGGACGCGGGGCCGCCCGCCGGGAGGCGGGCGGCCGGCGGCCGGGCCGGGGTGGGCGGCGGCCGGGCGGGGGTGGGGCGGGCTCAGCCGTCCCGGCGGGTGTCGGTCAGCTTCAGGTAGCCCAGCGCGCTGGTGGACACGTCCCGCACCGAGGAGGCGAAGGCGTAGGTCTCCCAGGCGTGCGCGAGCGTGATGTGGAAGGACTGCGCCAGCAGGTACTCGGAGAGCTCGTGGTTGACGTCCGCCCGGCTCTGGTCGTCGGTGGCGGCGAAGGCCCGGGCCTGGAGCTCGGCGTACGCCGGGTCGGTGACGTGCGAGGTGTTCCGGCCGACCTGGAGCGGCCCGGAGACCGTGATCCCGCTGAGCGGCGAGACGCTGACCATGCCGTGGTTGGCGATGAACAGGCCCTCCAGCGTGCCCTGCTGGATCTTCGGCTGGACGGCCGCGTTGTCCAGCAGCTGCACGTCGACGCCGAACCCGGCCTGCTCCAGGTCGTACTTCACCAGCTCGACGAGCGAGCTGAAGATCGGCGAGTTGGCGGCGGTGAGCGGCACCCGGGCGCCCTCCGCGCCGGCCTCGCGCAGCAGCCCGCGGGCCTTCTCGGGGTCGTGCCGGTAGCGGGTGACCTGGTCCGGGGTGACGCCGGGGGTGTTGGACGGCCAGGGCAGGCTGCTGGCCTCGGCGTGGCCGCCGTAGACCTGGGCGACGATCCGCTCGCGGTCCACCGCGTGCTGCAGCGCCTGGCGGACCCGGATGTCGTCGAAGGGCTTCGACGCGACGTTCACGCCGAGGAAGGCCTGCTGGTAGGAGGCCTTGGCGGACTGCACGGTGAAGCCGGGGTTGCCCGTGAGCACCTTGAGGTCGCGGCCGGGGACGGCACCGATCAGGTGCCCCTGACCGGACTGCAGGGCGGACAGCGCGGCCTGGCTGCTCGTCACCGACCGGACGGTGATCCGTTCGAAGCGCGGCCGTCCGCTCTGCCAGTACCGCTCGTGGCGGGCGAGGTCCAGCTGGTTGCCGCCCTTGAAGGACTGCCAGGTGAACGGGCCGGTGCCGTTGACGGTGTCGCTCGCCCGGCCCTCGACGTACGTCCGGGCGTCCACCACCGGGTTGAAGGCGAGCGCGTCGAACAGGTTGCTGGTGGGCTTGGCGAGGGTGAGGGTGACCTCGTTGCGCGCGCTGGCCCGCACGTCGGCGAGGCGCTCCAGCAGCGGCTTGACCTGCGAGGACTTGGTGGCGCCGACCAGCGAGAAGACGACGTCGTCGGCCTCCAGCGCGCGGCCGTCGTGGAAGGTGACGTCCTCGCGCAGCTTGAGCACCAGCTTCAGGCGGTCGGCGCTCCACTCCCAGGAGGTGGCCAGCCAGGGCACCGGCCGGAGGGTCGTCGGGTCGAGGTCGACCAGCCGGTCCAGGACGAGGTTGACGAACGCCGGGGTGTCCGGGCCGCGGTGGAGCAGCTGGGTCGGGTCGGGCGCGCTGCCGTACACGATCTGCAGGTCCGGCGCGGAGGGCGCGGCGGTGCCGCCGGGAGCGGCGCCCGCGTCCGGGTCGGTGGCCGAGCGGCAGCCCGCCGCCAGCAGGGCCGCGCCGGCGGTCAGGCCGAGGAAGCCCCGTCGGGGCAGGCCGAGGGTACGGGCCGCTTCGCTCATGGTGCTGCTACCTCTTGGGGGTTCGGGGTTTCGGTGGGCGCCGGGGCGCCCCGGCCGGGGGGGGTGAACCCGGCCGGGGCGGGCGGCTCAGTACTTGGTGACGGCGACGCTGTCGCTGTAGAGCACCACGTCGGGGCCGCCGGTCGGGTAGGGGATGCCCTTGGCCGGGTTCCAGTTGGCGCGGTAGATCCCGGTCTTGAAGTACGGGGCCTGGTTCTGGTGGTAGTTGTTGAGCCCGCTGTGCGCGCCGACCTGGACGCCGTCGCGCAGGACCGTGATCGAGCCGGGCGTGGTGGCGGTGGACCAGGTGATGTCGAAGGCCCACTGGTTCCAGTGCCCGAACTGCACGGCGCCCAGCGGGACGACGGCCTCGGCGACGGTCGTCGGGCCGGTCAGCCAGTGCACCTTGAGCCGCCAGTTGCCGTCCTTGACGGTGAGCGCGATCGGCGGCTTGGTGTCGCTGCCGTCGGAGAGCGGGTAGCCGTGCCACTGGGCGACGATGGTCTCGGTGGAGGTCTGCACCCAGTCGGCGGGCAGGTAGTCGGCGAGGGCGAAGCGGTAGCTGCCCCAGCCGAGGGCGTTGACGGCCACCTCGGAGCGGTAGGACTGGCCGTCGTTGGGCACGCTGAAGCGGGCGGCGAGGCCGGAGCCGCCGGCGGGGGCGCCGGCGACGGTGATGCTGCCGTTGCCGTCGACGCGCTGGCGGGTCCAGTTGGCGACGGTGCCGGACTCGAAGTCGTCGGCGAAGACGGTGGTGCCCGCGGTGGCGGTCGTGCCCGCGGTGGCGGTGCTCACGGCCGTGCCGGAGCCCGCGACGGCCGCCGGGGCGGCGAGGGTCCCGGTCAGCAGGGCGGCGGCGAGCGCGGTGCCGGCGGCGCGGCGTGCGGTGGTGGTGACGGCGGACATGGCGGGTGCTCCTCGTGGATGCGGTGCGGGTACTGGGGACGGGACGGGTTCGGGGGCGGTGACCGGGGCGGCCGGCCGACGACGGTTGCCAGGCGTCAGCCGGCCCGTCGACAGGAGGCCGCCGCCGGCCCGCCCTCCGTTCCCTCGCCCGTTCCCGCGCCGCCGGCGGCGTGCCCGACCCAGGTGGGGCTGGACCACGCCCACTGGTCGTTCAGCTGCCGGACCCGCACGTGGTAGAAGTCGCCGTCGCCGCCGGGCCGTTCGTCGACCAGGTCGAGCTCGGCGGTGAGCTCCCGCCCGGGCACCGCCCGGTCGAAGCGGAAGGCGCCCGAGACGAACCCGCCGGTGAAGCCGGTGCGCGGGCCCTCGCGCAGTTCGCCGACCGCGTACCCGGTCTCGACGCCGTTGACGACCGCCGTCAGCCTGGTCCGGTCGTCGCCGGTCACGGCCAGCGAGAAGCCCTGGGTGGCATCGGTCGCGGTGTTCGGGTTGCCCTCGGTCACGGTCCGCAGCCGCAGCTCCCCCGGACCGGTGCGCTCCCAGTCGGACGGCCGGTAGGTGGCGGGCTCGGCCTCGGCCGGGGCCACCGTCTCGGAGCCGCGCAACCGGGGCTGCACGTCGCGCAGTTCGCCGCCCTCGACGCGCAGGGTGACGTCCCAGCGGACGGCCGCCTCGCGCCGCCCCCAGCCGACCGCGAAGCCGAGCGTGCCGTCGAAGCCGGCCCGGCCGCCCGCGGCGGCGAGGAGTTCGGGCCGCGAGACGCGGTGGATCGGCACGCCGTTGCGGACCACCTCGACGTGGTCGAGGGCGTCCCGGCCGCGCACGGTGACCCGGATCCGGCGGCGGTCGGCGGAGGGCGCCCCGCCGCCCATCGGCACGCCGTTCACCGAGGCCGCGAGCAGGATCCGGTCGCCGGTGATCGCATAGGTGCGGCGCGCCTGGATCGCGTCCCAGATCCCCGGGCGGGTCAGCTCGGGCGCCCAGACGGCGAGCCGGCCGTGCCCGTGGCTGCCGGGGAAGGCGCTGTGGTGGTCGGTGGAGCCGATCAGCCCGAACCGGTGGCCGAGCCGCAGTCCGTGCACGGCGGTGCCCGCGGTGTCGCGCGGCCCCATGGTGTGCAGGTAGGTGCGCGGCGCCTCGTCCGACTCGGCGCACCCGTGCATCGACATCATCTCCACCACCGGGGCGAACTCCTCGGTGTAGGAGGCCCAGTCGATGCCGCGCCGCCCGGTGCCGTACCCGATGTGGTGCGGGATCGCCCACGTCCGGACGCCCTCGGCGGCGAGCTCGCGCAGCCGGGCGCGCAGCCCCTCCAGGTCGGCGGCCCGGATGATCTCGCCGCGCGGGCCGTCGAAGTACACGCAGTGGTCGCCGTACGCGAGGCTGTGCCACTCGAAGGACTGGAAGGTGACGAAGCGGCCGTCCTCGTGCGCGGCGGCGGTGACCTCCTGGACGTGCTCCCAGCGATCGGCGAGCCGGGCGAAGCCCTCGGTGTGGTAGTCGACCAGGCCGGCCAGCTCGGGGGTGCGCTCGGGCAGGTCGTGCCACCAGCCGTGGCCGGTGACGCTGGCGAAGTCGAGCTGGAGGCGCGCGTTGGCGTAGGCGTCCTCGACGGGGCCGTGGCCGTAGCTGATCCCGCAGTGGTTGTGGATGTCGCCGACGTAGAGGCCGAGACCGCCGTAGCCGGGTGCGTCGGTGGTGGGGGCTGTCATCGGGATCGGGCTTCCTCTGTTTGATCGACTCTGAGAAGAAGTCTTTCCCGATCTTGGGAAGTGGGTCAAGGCCGGGCCGGTCGGCGTTGCCCGATCGCCACAGGAGGAAACATACGATTCATAGAATCACTCCATGTGACAGGCCGCTCGCACTGGCCGCAGGGCTTGGCGGTGACACCCGGAGACCTCTTCGCCACTTTCTATCGATCTGATAGAAAGTGGCGAGGATTCCGCCCTGACCGTGACTTCCGTGAGGACGCCCGCCGACCATGCCGATCACCACGCCCCCCGCCGCGCCCGACCTCTCCGGATCCGCCCTGGTCCGCGCCCCCGAACGCCCCGAGCCCGGCTACTGGGCCGGCTGCCCGAGCGTGCGCTACGACCCCGGGCACGACCGCTTCCTGCTCACCTACCGCGAGCGCCGCCCGCGCGACACGGGACCCGCCGGCGGCGGCCACCAGGACCGGGGCTGGCGCTGCGCGGTCGCCGAGAGCCGGGACGGAGTCGAGTTCCGCGACCTCTGGTCGGTGGAGCGCGCCGACCTCGGTTCACCGTCCATGGAGCGCTTCGCCCTGCTCCCCCGCGACGGCGGCTACCTGCTCCACCTCAGCTACGTCGACCCCGCCGACAACCGCTGGCGGATCGACGCGCTGCGCGCCGACTCGCCCGAGGACTTCGACCTCGCCACCCGTACCCCGGTCCTCACCGCGGCCGGCACCGGCACCGAGGGCGTCAAGGACCCCTACCTGCTCGAACACGACGGCGGCGTCCGACTGTTCGCCACCGTCTCGCGCACCCGCGCCTTCACCGCGGAGGAGCGGGACCGCGCCCACGCCACGGCCGACATCCACACCACCGGCCTGACCGTCCAGCCCACCGCGCTCGCCGACTCCCCCGACGGCCTGCGCTTCACCGCGCCGCCCGGCCGCGCCGCCGAGGTCCTCGACGTCGGCACGGACACCGCCTGGGACGCCTACGAGTCACGGATCACCGCCGTCCTGCCCGACGGCACCGGCGGCTGGCTCGCGCTCTACGACGGCTCGGCCGACGCGGCCGGCAACTACGAGGAGCGCTGCGGGCTCGCCGCCTCCGCCGACCTGCGCACCTGGCGGCGCCTGACGCCGGACGGCCCCTGGCTGGACGTCCGCTACGCCGACGTGGTCGCCGCACGGGGCCACTGGTACCTGTACTACGAGCAGACCCGCGCGGACGGTGCGCACGAACTGCGGGTCGTCGTCCTGGACGAGTTCGCCGGCCTGCGGCCGTAGCACCCGCTAACGCCGCGGAGACCCGCGCCCCGAGGGCCCCGCCGGGGCTCCACCGGCGGGGCCGGGGCGGGGCTCCACCGGCGGGGCGGGGGGCCGGGGCGGGGCCGGGGCGACACCCGACGGCACCGGGCACCCCGCCCTTCCCCCTGCCCGGCCCCTCACTCCGCCCGGGCCGCGGCCACCGCCTCGGTCATCGTCAGCAGGAACCGCCGGGCCACCGCGAGTTCGGTGTCCCCGAACGCCCCCATCGCGGCGACCAGGTCGGCGATCAGCCCGCCGAAGAAGCCCTGGCCGAGCTCGATCGCACGCTCCTCCACCAGCAGCCGCACCCTGCGGCGGTCCCCCGGATCGCGCTCGCGCCGGATCAGCCCGAGCCGCTCCAGCCGGTCGACCAGTCCGGTCGTCCCGGCCGAGTTCAGTCCCAGCGCCTCGCCGAGCCGCCCCGGCGTGACCACCGTCCCGGCCCGCGCGGCGTCCAACAGGTGGATCAGCGCCCGCAGATCGGTCGGGTGCAGCCCGTTGCGCGCGGCGAACTCGGCTCCGAAGAGGTCGAGTTCGACCGTCAGCCCGCGCAGCAGATGGACCAGCTGCATCGGCGTCCGCTCCGGCTCCACCGCATGTCCTTCCCTCCAGGGTTCCCTGGACATATTCTCTCGCTCAACGAGATACATGTTCACCGAGTGAGTACGGCGAACAGGCAATCACTGGGGGAAGACTATGTCCACACGCCCTGTCACCGGCCCGCCCGCCCCAGCCTCCCTCCCGGCGTTCCTCGCCGCCTACGACGAGGCCCTCGCCCGCTGGCCCGTCCCCGTCGAACCGCTCACCGTCCCCACCCCGTTCGGCGCCACCCGTGTCAACGCCTTCGGCCCGGACGACGGCCCCCCGCTCGTCCTGCTGCACGGCGGCGGCGCCACCGGCGCCTGCTGGTCCGCCGGCGCGGCCGCCCTCGCCGGGGCCGGCCACCGGGTGCTCGCCGCCGACCTCGTCGGCGACCCGGGACGCAGCACGCTCGACCGCCCCCGCCTCGGCGGCACGGCCGACCTGTCGGCCTGGCTCGACGCCGTCCTCGACGGGCTCGGGCTCCCCGCCGCCGACCTGGCCGGCCACTCCTACGGCGGGTGGATCGCCCTCCGGTACGCCCTGCATGCGCCCGCCCGGGTCGGACGGCTCGCCCTGCTCGACCCCACCCGGTGCTTCGCCGGCTTCCGGCCCGGCTACCTGCTGCGCGCCCTGCCGCTGTTCCTGCCGCCGCGCAGCGCCGCCAAGGCCCGCGCCTACCTGGACCGGGAGAGCGGCGGCACCCACCTGGACCAGGCCTGGCGCGAGCTGTACGCGCTCGGCTTCGCGGGCTTCCCCGCCGCCCGGCCGGTCACCGGCCCGCGCCCGACCCGGGCGGAACTGCGGACGCTCACGGCTCCCGTCCTCGTCCTGCTCGCCGAACGCAGCCGCGCCCACGACTCCCGCGCCGTCGCCGACCGCGCCCGCCGTGCCCTGCCGGACGCCACGGTGACCGTGCTGCCCGGCGTCTCCCACCACAGCATGCTGTCGGCCCGCCCGGACGACCTCTACCGCCGCCTCACCGACTTCCTGGCGCCCCGCTCCTGACCCGCACCCCGACGGCATCCGCCCCGGCCTTCGGCGACGGCGGGCCGGTGAGTCGGCGGTGGGCCGGTGAGTCGGTGGGCCGGCGGCGGGCCCCGTCCCGGTCCGCGCCGAACCCTCGCCGCCCGCGCCCGGACGCGCGCACCCGCACCCGCCGCTCAGTCGTCGAACCACACGACGAGGCGCACGTTGTCGTCACCGTGCTGCGCCGCGAGCTCCTTCATGGCCCTCCAGACGGGCTGCCACTCCCCGGTTCCGGTGACGGCGTCCCGGCGGCGGATGGTGACGGACCGGTAGAGCGTGTCCCCGACGAGCCACTCGCCGCCCTCGGGCCACTCCCGCACCTCGCCCCTTTCGAGGCCGACGGCCTCGGCGAACGCGCGGCTCCAAGCGGCCTTGCCCGTCATCCTGAGCCCGTCCGGGGTCCGCCGGTACGCGTGGAGCCTGCTGTCGGGCCGCTCGGCGGGCTCGTCCCAGTCGACCGCCTCGACCTCGGCCCAGGTGATCCAGGTGATGCCGTGCAGACCGTCCTCGCCGTGCCGCTCGGTCAGCTCCGCGATCCGCGCACCGACGGCGGCCGAGAGGTCGGCGGGCAGACCCCGGCCCGCGGCGAGAGGCCGGAAGTTCGCGTAGTTGCGGACCCCGAAGAGGCAGCCGAACGCGTCGTAGTCGCGGCCCCCGTACAGGTAGCCGAGTTCGTGCGCCGCGCGCCAGGACGGCTCCCGGCCGTCCCGCGGCACCCGGTACTCCAGGAAGCCGCTGATGTCCGTACCCATGCCGGGCATTCTTCCGGTCCCGTCAACCGCATTCGTCCGCACCGGACCGCTGCGGCCGGTGCACACCGGGCCGCCCGGACCGCGGTCGATGCGTACTCGAACGCGCCGGGGGCGGCTCCCCCCGGCGGAGCGTCCCCGGGCCGTCAGCGCGCCACCAGACCGCCGATCAACGCCTCCAGAGCCGGCTTCAGCTCGTCGCAGCGGCCGCCGATGCCGGAGAAGCCCGCCTCCGCCAGCACCAGGCCCAGCGAGGGCAGCCGCTCGCGGTCCACCGCCTCCATCACCGCGCGCCGCTGGTTCGGCTCGCGCGGCGGGCTGACGGGGTGCTCGGAGAGCAGCTCGCCCAGGACCAGCTGCCAGCAGGAACGGAACGCGGCCAGCGCCCGCGCGGGCGGCAGGCCGGCGGCCATCAGGTCGGCGAGGCAGGCGTCGGTGAAGCCCAACGCGTTCGAGGCCACCATCTCGCCGCGGATCAGGATGTGCGGCACCCAGGCGTGACCGGCCATGTAGTCGTGCGCGTCGAGCATCCTGCGCAGCAGCCGCTCCTGCGGCACCGCGCCCGGAACCCCGACCGGCAGCCCCTCGGCGATCTGCTCCAGGACGGCGATCAACAGCGCGTCGCGGTCGGTCACGTGCCGGTACAGCGACGCGGGCGCGGTGCCCAGCTCGGTGGCGACGGCCCGCATGGTGAGCGCGTCGATCCCGTCGCGCTCGATCACCCGGCGCCCGGCGGCGACCACGCCCGCCGTGGTCAGCCCCGGACGCGGACGCTTGCGCCCGTACTTGCCGCGCTCCCCGCCCGGCCCGGCGGGCGCCTTCGGGCCGTCCGGCGCCACCGCCCCCTCGCCCGGCCCGGCTTCCGGCTGGTCCCGGCGCTGATCCTGGTCCTCGCCGACGCCCGGCCGGCCGCTCCGCTCTGACACGCCGCCATCCTGCCACGGCCCCGACGGCCCGCCCCCGACCTGGGCGTTTGCGTCGATACTCAAGTAAGGCTTACCTTACGCGAACGTTGTTCGCATCGGAGGACGCCATGCCCGAAGCCGCGCACCCCCACGCCACCGCCGACACCCCGTCGGCCACCGGCCCGACCGGCGCCGCACCACCCGCCAAGGCCCCGCTGACCGGGGCGCCACCCGCCTCCGCCCGCCCCGGCCTCGTACTGGCCACGGTCTCCGTCTGCCAGCTGATGGTCACGCTCGACGCCAGCATCGTGAACATCGCGCTCCCCGCCATGGGCGAGTCCCTCGGGTTCGCCGACAGCTCGCTGCCCTGGGTGGTCAACGCCTACGCACTGGCCTTCGGCGGGCTGCTGCTGCTCGGCGGCCGGATCGCCGACCTGGTCGGACACCGTCGCGCCGTGCTCGCCGGCCTGGTCCTGTTCGGGCTCGCCTCGGTGCTCGGCGGGTTCGCGCAGTCCCCGGCCCAGCTGGTCGCGGCCCGGGCCGGACAGGGCGTGGCCGCCGCCGTCCTGGCCCCGATCGGCCTGACGCTCATCATGGTGACCTTCGCCGAGGGCGCGGCCAGGGCCCGGGCCCTCGGCATCTGGTCGATGGTGACCGCCGGCGGCAGCGCACTGGGCGTCCTGCTCGGCGGGGTGCTGACCGACCTGCTCGACTGGCGCTGGGTGTTCTTCGTCAACGCGCCGATCGTGCTCGTCGGTCTCGCCCTGGCACTGCGCTCGGTCCCCGCCGTCCGCCCGCCCCTCGCCGGCCGCCCCGACGTACTGGGCGCGGTCCTCGGCACCGTCTCGATGACCGTCCTGGTCTACGGCCTCATGGAGACCGACCGCCACCCGTGGGGCTCCGCCCGGACCCTCGGCACGCTCGGCGCCGCCGTCCTCCTCGGCCTCCTCTTCCTGGTCTGGGAGGCACGCTTCGCGCGCACGCCGATCGTCCGGCTGGGCGTGCTGCGGGCCCGCACGGCCTGGGTGTCGAGCCTCCTGGTGACCCTGCTCGGCGCGGGCATGCTGGCCGGTTTCTACTTCTGCTCGCTGTTCCTGCAGAACGTCCTGCACTACGAGCCGCTGGCGGCCGGCGCCGCCTTCGTCCCCTTCTGCGCAGGGACGGCCGCGGGCAGCATCGTCGCGGGCCGCCTCACCGCACGCTTCGGCGGCCGGGTCACGCTCACGGGCGCGCTGCTGCTCACCGCGCTGGGGATGCTCTGGTTCGCCGGGCTCGACCTGGACTCGGACTTCCTGACCGGCTTCGTCGGCCCCTCGATCGTGACGAGCGTGGGCGTCGGCGTCTGCATGGTCGCCAACACCGGCATGGGCACCTCCGGCGTCGACCCGCGCGAGGCCGGTCTGGTCAGCGGACTCCTCAATGCCGGGCGGCAGTGCGGCGGCAGCATCGGACTCGCCGTGCTGTCGACCGTCGCGGTCGCCGCCACCCGCCGGGCCGCCACGAACGGCGACGACGCACGGGCCGCCCTCGCCGCCGGCTACGACCAGGCCTTCCTGGTCACCGCCGGGGTCCTCGGAGTGGCCGCCCTGCTCGCGGTCCTCTTCGTGCCGCCCCGCCGACCGACCGCCCCGGACCACTGAGCGCCGGGCCTGTCGACCCGTCGGTTCACCGATCCCTCATCCGGGCGTCCCGGGCGGATGCCGTCCGCCCGGGACGCCCGGGCTGCCCGGACCGCCCGGATCGTGCGCGGTGCGGGGCGCGGGGTCGAGCCGCCGCCTCAGTAGACCAGGTAGCCCGGCCGGCGCCCCTCGTCCTCGATCTCCCCGGTCGCCTGGGCCTGCAGCTTGCGGGACAGTTCCTCCAGCGCCCGCGAGGCCGCGAGCTCCTCGCCGATCCTGGCGAGCGGACGGTCCTCCGCACTCTTGAGCGCCTCACCGTGGGCGCTCAGCCCGGGCGCCCGGGCGCCGGTCAACCTCGCCTGGCATCCCGTGTGAACGCCGTCCTCCTCGAAGCTCAGCTCCACATCCCACTGGTTGTGCATGCCACACACCTCCTGGCGCCGACCCCCGTCGCGCCCGCTCGGGCCGGTGCGGGCGGTGCACACGCGGCGGCCGCTCCCACAAGCGTGCGCCCGACGCCCCGACAGCGGCAACCGCGCACGACACGCCCGACCGCCGAAGCGACACCGCTCCACGGCGCACACATCCGGTGCGGGTGGCGCGGAACGGGGCGGCACAGGTTCGGGCGGTGGCCGGGTGGTGGGGGGGGGCCCCCCCCCCCCCCCGATCGCCGGGGACCCCGTGTTGGCGGGCCCACCACCAAAAAACCCCCCCCCCCCCCCC
>NZ_JBHJRC010000018.1:27438-56106 GCF_042261735.1 Kitasatospora sp. NPDC056327
CCCGCGGGGGGGGGGGGGGCGGCCGGGGGGGGCGGGGGGGGGGGGGGGGGGGGGGGGGGGCCCCCCCCCCCCCCCCGGCCGGATTCCGCTGGTCACCGTGTTCTGCCGGACCAACCTCACGATGCGCCGACCCGCGCCGCTGTTCGGGATCTCGACGGCGACGGTGCACCGCGTCGTCCAACGCCTCGGTCCGCCGACGGCCCTCGAAGCCGCTCCACTCCCGCGGCCGGGCACGGAGCGGCTGTGGATCGTGGACGGCGCCCTGATCCCCGTGCGTGACCGAAGCCTCGGCGTGTCGGGCCGCAACCACCGGTTCTCCGCGCACGGGCAGGCCGTCATCGACGCCGACACCCGTCCCGTGCCCGGCAACAGGGCCGACGGCCGCACCTGGCGGGCGCAGACGCGCCGGCCCCCGCTCACGGGTCCGGGACCAGGACGGCGCCGAACACCGCCGAGTGCGCGCCCGCGGCGAGTCCTTCGCGATCGCCGGCAGAGGGGCGACGGCCCGCACCACGTGGGCAGGCCGTCGCCCCCGCGCACAACCTCGCCCGAACCGTGCGAACCGTGCGAACTGGCAGGTCGGAGCATGGAACAACTGGCCTGCGACGGACGGGGCCGCCCGTTCGGATGCGTCCTGACCAAGGGCAACGCCGGCGACCGCACCCGCCCGGAAGCGGTCCTGGAGGCGATCCGAGTGCCCGGGGCCGGGCCGGGGCGCCCCCGTACCCGGCCCGACCGCGTGATCGCCGACAAGGGTCGCGGCTCCCGCAGGATCCGCGCCCGGCTGCGCCGACACGGCACCCTGAACACCCTCCCCGGACGCGTCGCCCAGGCGCTCGGCCGCCTCCACCGCGGCTCGCGCCGCAGGCGGCCACCCGGCTTCGACCGCCGGATCCACCGGACACCACCGGACCCGCGAGTCCTGCCAGGCCGCCGTCACCATCGCCCCGGTCCTGTTCCGGGGCTGATCCTTGAAGAGACGATCTCCAGCCCCCGGGCACCGCGCCACGCCGCACGCGGCTCCCGAGGGTCCGGGCCGGACCCCGGCGGTAGGCTGACCACAACGCCCCGACGCCGCGGGACATCCCTGCGCCGGAGCACCGGTACCGCTGCGCCGGAGCACCGGGGACCGGGCCGCCGAACAGTCGGGGGCCCGACTGCCCGGCCGACCGGACAGCCCCTCCGTGGCACCTTCCGGAGCCCGGCGGCGGTGTGGTTCCGGTCGCGGTGCGATTCCGTTCGGCGCGATTCGGTGCGGTGCGGTCGGCAAACTTCGGATGGTCCCTCCGTGGCGGTCTTCCTCCTGGCACTGGGCGCCGCTTGCTTCCTGGGCCTCGGCTTCGTCCTCCAGCAGCACGCGGCGCAGCGGGCCCCGCGCGCCGACCTGCTGCGCTGGCGCCTGCTGCTGGACCTGCTGCGGATGCCGGAGTGGCTGATCGGCACCGCGTTCATGATCACCGGGCTGATCCTCTCCGCGCTCGCCCTCAACCTGGGCGAGGTCTCGCTGGTCGAGCCGCTGCTCGCGACCAATCTCATCTTCGCGATGGCCCTGGCACGGGTGCTGACCCGTCAGACGCTCGGGCGCTCCGGCTGGGCCGGTGTGCTGCTGCTCGCGCTCGGTGTGACGGCGTTCATCGTGGCCGGCCGCCCGACCGGCGGCGGGCCACCGGCCGGCGAGCTGCGCCACTGGCTGGTCGTCGGCACGGTGGTCGGGCTGACGCTGTTCCTGGTCTCCACGGCGCGCCGGATGCCGCTGTTCGAGGAGGCGACCCTGCTCGCCCTGGCCGCCGGACTGCTCTACGGCCTCCAGGACGCGCTCACCCGCACCACCGCCCAGCGGCTCGACCACGAGGGACTGGACGCCGTACTGCGAACCTGGCAGCCGTACGCGGTGGTGGCGGCCGGGGTGGTCGGGCTGCTGCTGGTCCAGAGCGCCTTCGAGGCCGCACCGCTGCGGATGTCCCTGCCCGCACTGACCGCCGCCCAGCCGATCTCCGGCATCGCCTGCGCGGTGGGATTCCTCGGCGACCGTCTGCGCGTCACCCCCGGGGCGCTGGCCTGGCAGGCGGCCGGTCTGGTGGCCGTGGTGATCGGAGTGGTGGTCATCGGCCGCCACCCGGCCCTGCCGGGCACCGTGGGCGACACCCTGGAATCCATCGGCCGCTCCCCCGACGACCCACCGGACGACCCACCGGACGACCCACCGGACGACCCACCGGACGGCGTACCGAGCGACGTGCCGAACGAGTCACCGGACCCACCGGACGTTGCCCTCGATCCACCCTCCGGCGAGGCCCCTGTGGAGCCGTCCGCAGAGCCGTCCACCGAGCCTCCCGCGGAGCAGTCCGGCGACGCGCCCGGGCACGGGCGAGTCAGCGGCCCGCCCACCGACCGACCAGCCTCGGACCGACCAGCCTCCGAACGGCGCCCCACCGACCCGGACTGACCCACCACACGACCGACCCCCGACCCCGACCCGCCGACCCGCCGACCCGCCGACCGCAGGAGCCCCCCATGTGCTGGAGCGCCCGGGCGGACCTCGCCGTCGGCGGGGCGGTGACCGCGGTCGGCGTGCTCTGCCTGGTCCGCTCCGGCCGGGCGGGCCGGCCGGAGCGGCTGCCGCTCGCCGCGCTCCCGCTGGTCCTCGGCGTGCACCAGCTGATCGAGGCGGCGGTCTGGCTCGGCGCCGAGGGCGAACTGCCCGCCGCCCCGGCCGGCTGGGCCCGCACCGCCTGGGTGGTGATCGCCCTGCCGCTGCTCCCGGTGCTGGTGCCCGTCGGCGTGCGGTGCGCGGCCGTCGACGCCGGGCGGGTCCGGCGACGAGTGCTGACGGGGCTCGTCCTCCTCGGCCTGCTGGTCGCCGCCCCGCTGGCCCACGCCATCGTCACCCACCCGGTCGGCGCGACCGCCCACGCCCACACGCTCGACTACCGCATCGGCGTCTCCCGGCCCACGCTCCTCCTGGCCGGTTACCTCCTCGCCACCATCGGTTCCCTCCTCCTCAGTGGTGACCCTCAGCTCCGTCGCCTCGGCCTCGTCACCGGTGCCGGCGCCGTCGTCTGTGCCCTCCTCTGGCGCCTGGCCTTCGTTTCCACCTGGTGCGCCCTCGCCGCGCTCGCCTCCACCCTCCTCCTCCGCTGGACGGCCGCCCCGGCCCCCGAAACCCGTCCGCCGCGGGCACACACTCCTGGGGCATCATGATCGAATGCCTCGGTCATCGACCCACGACACCCTTCTCGATCACCTCCGCACCCGGTTTCCGCAGCGCACGATCGACGTTCTCCCCGGAGTCGCCGGCCCCGTCGAGGAGCGGGTGCCCGGATTCCGGGTGCTGCGGGTCCACCCGGCGCTGCCCGGCGGCTGGTGGCTGTACGTGACCTCGGGCTGCCGGGCGGCGGCCTCCGAGGGCGCCGGCCACGGTACGGAGTTCGTCCTGGTCGCGCCGGACGACGACCGGTGCCACGAGGAGAGCGTCACGATGACCGCCCATTACCACTGCGGCCCTCCCCACCAGCGCCTGGACATCGGACACACCGTCCCGATCGGCAGACCGTGGCTCGGCACCTCGGACTGCGATCACCTGCTGGTCAGCCTGCCCTACCCCTTCGGCCCGGAGTTCGAGATCTGCCGGTCGGACGGTGCCGGGCACGCCAGGATCCTCTGGCTGCTGCCCATCACCGAGGCCGAGAAGGACTTCCGCCACGCGCGTGGGCTGGAAGCGCTTGAACGCCGCTTCGACGAGCAGGCGATCGACCCGGTCGATCCGGGGCGGCCCTCGGTGGTGTGACACCGGGGCCCGCCCCGATCCGCGGCCCTCCCGCCTCTTGCCTCTCACCCCTCCGCCTCCCACGCCCGCTCCCTCCTCGGCTCTTCCTCCTCCCGCCCGCCGTCCCGGACAGCTCCCCGTCAGCCGCGGACCGCCAGGGCGGGGTCCGCCTGTGCTGCCGGCGCCGGGATCTCCGCTTCCGTTGCGCTGCTCGTGCCGGGGGCCGCCGGGGCGTGGCCGCGCCTGCGGTCCATCTCCCGCCACTCCGGCCGCAGGCCGGAGAGGGTCGTGGTGAGGACGTACAGACCACCGCACACGAGCAGCACCGGTATGAGCCCCACCAGAGTCACGGACGCACCCGCCAGCAGGCCGCCCAGGGGAATACCGGCCCACGAGAGCGAGTCGCCCAGGGCGTTCACCCGGCCCAGGAGGTGGCGGGGCACGCGTTCGAACAGGACGGCGCCGAGGATCGGGTTGAGGAAGCCGCATCCGAAGCCGCTCACCACGAACACCGCGACCACCACACCGATCGGCACGTCCAGGGCCAGGACGACGAACCTCGGGGCGCCGCCGAGCAGGAAGCCGGTGAAGAACACCGTCCGGCGCGGCAGGCGGTGGGCGACCGCGGCCGCGATCAGGCTGCCGACGACCGCCGCGATCCCCCAGGCCGTCCCGATCAGACCGATCGCGGCCGGGCCGCCGCCCGACTCCCGGGCCCAGACCGGAACCAGGACCGTGAGGTGCGCGGCGTCCAGGAGGTTGGTCGCCGCGACGACCACGATGACGGTCAGCAACAGCGGCTCGCTCCGCAGGAACGTGAAGCCCTCCCGGAACATCCGCCAGTAGCCGGCGGTCGGCTGCTCACCCTCGGAGCCGACCGCCCCGGCCTCCCCTTCCGACGCGGCGGCCGACGCGACCGGGGCGACCGGCCCGGCCGAGGGTGCGGTGGCGCCCCGGCCCGTGCCGCGCGGCAGGGCGAGGGCGATGACCAGCGAGCCGAGCGCGAACGCGACCGCGTTGACGGTCAGGCCGGCCATCGGTCCGAGCACGGCGACCAGCCCGCCGCCGATCGCCGGACCGATCGTGGTGGCCAGCCGCTCGGTCACCCCGGAGAGCCCGGTGGCGCGCTCCAGCGGGATGCGGCCCAGCTCCGCCGCCTCGGGGACCATGACCTCCTTGGCGAGGTCCCCCGGGCCGCGGGCGCCGCCGATCACCGCGACCATGACCAGCAACAGCCAGAACGGCAGCAGTCCCAGCCCGTGCAGCAGCGGGACGAGGCCGGCCGCGACGGCACTGACCGCGTCCGTCGTCCAGGAGACGACCCGCGGCCCCAGCCGGTCGATCACCGGACCGGTGAACGCCTTGACCAGGACGTAGGGCGTCAGCTCGACGAACGCGACGACACCGGTCATCGTGGCGCTGCCGGTGGTGGCGAGGACGAACCACGGCAGGGCGATCGCCGACACCCGGGTTCCGGTCAGCGAGACGGCCATCGCCGTCAGCACACCCGCCAGCGGCCGGAAGCTGCGCGCCACGGCCGGCGCGGCCGGGACCGCCGAACGCACCGCCGGGGCGCTCATGACCGCCCCTCCGGTTCGCCGGCGCCCGTGGCCTGCGGGTCGGGGAGCACCTGGACGACCACGGACACCCGGTCCGTGCCCTCCGGAACCGGGGCGCCCGGGTCGATCCTGCGGTAGCGCGAGATCACCGCCGACAGCTCCCCGGCCAACTGCCGGGCCTCCTCCGGGGTCAGCTGGAGCGCGAGGTCGCTGAAGTCCAGCGAGTGCCGCCACTCGACCGGCATGGTCTCGTACGCGTTGAGCGCCGTCTGCGCGATCAGGGTGTGCGCCGCCACGATCGACCGCAGGTAGCCCAGTGCCGCCTCCGGCTCCTGCTCCGCGAGGTCGGTGTCCGTCCACCACGTCACCTGGTGGACCGCCTTCCACCAGCGGTCGCGGGCGTTGCCGCGCTCGGTGTCCTCGGCGACGAAGCCGGAGGCCGCGAGCTGCCGCAGGTGGTAGCTGGTCGCGCCCGAGTTCATCCCCAGCTGCTCGGCCAGCCTGGTGGCGGTGGACGGTCCGTTCTTGCGGAGCAGGCCTATCAGCTGCACCCGCACGGGATGGGCCAGAGCCCGCAGGCCCCTGGCGTCGATCACGACATCGGTCTGCGGATCCGGGCTGTGCGGCCACCTGCGCTCATCGGTCATGGCAGCACCATAGGACCGCAAAGACTTCTTCGCAAAGGGTTTTTGCGAAGAAGTCTTTGCGGTCCGCGAACGGGCTCCGCCGCGGACCCGCGGGCCCGCCCCTCAGTCCCGGGCGACCGCCAGCACCAGCACCGCCGTCAGCCCGCCGCCCGGCGTCTGCTCCACGGTCAGCCGTCCCCCGGCGGCCCTGACCAGGGCGGCCATCGACGGACCCACGCGCTGAGGTCCGCCCGCCCCGGCCGCCGGACCACCCGCCCCGCCGCCCTGACCACCACCGGCTCCGCCACCACCCGCCGCGCCGCCGCGCGCCCCGCCGAGCAGCCACTGCCGCGCCTCCAGCAGCTCCGCGGGCCCCCGGTCCACCACCCTCAGCTCGACCCGGGCGGGCTCGCCGTCCCACGCCTCCGGACCGCCCACCGTCCCGCCCGCAGCGAAGGCACCGGCGCCACCGAAGGCACCGACCCCGTCGAAGGCGCCGCCGTTCGCACCCGTCGCGCCGCCGTTCCCGCCGAACCGCCCGTCCCGCCCCGGCAGCGGGTCCGCCCGGACCAGCACCCGTCCACCCGGCGGAGTACGGCGGATCGCGTGGTCGACCAACCCGGCCAGCGCCGCCTCCAGGCGCGTGGCGTCCGCGACCACCACCGGCAGCCCCACCGGCAGCCGCACCGTCACCGAAGCCGCCCGGCCGCCGCCCCGCAGCACCCGCCCCACCACGTCCGCCGGCTGCACGTGCCGCGCGTCCGGCACGCAGCCGCCGGCCCGGTCGGTCCAGCGCAGCCGCGCCAGCTCCGGCCGCGACAGGAGCTGCGGCCCGGCCATCCCGCCGGCCCCGGACCGTCCCGGAGCACCGGCGCCCGCCCTCCCGGCCGGGCCGTCGAGGAGCGCCCCGTGCCCGTCCTGGTCCGGCCTCCCGGCCCCGCCGACGCCCTTGAGCAGCCGCGCCCCCGCCTGCGCCCCGGACCACCCGAGCGGGCCGAGCCCGCCCAGCGCCCGCGCCCCAGACGCGACGTAGCCCCAGAGCTTCCCGCCTGCCATCGTCCTGCCCCTCGTCCCGCGCCGACCGGATCCACCGCCTCCACGGCGGTCCGGTGCGGGCCGCTTCCCCGGCCCTGCGCCAAGCCTGCGCCCCCGCCGCGCGGGTGACAATCCGGCCCTCGGGCCCCCGCGTGCCCTGCCACCCCTCCGACCAGCGGGGGCATCACCCGCCGACCGACGGGAGCACTGCACCGGCGCACGGGCAGGGCCGCGCGCCCCTGGATCCGCCGCCCGCCCGGTCCACCGCCGCTCCCCCACCAACCGCGTCCCCGCCCCGTGCCCGCCCGGTTCCGGTCACCTCCCCGCCCCGTGGGGCCGCCCGGTCGCCCGCCCCGTCCGCAGCGGCCACACTGGCCCCATGGCCCGGCTCAACGACAAGGTCAGGGAGCTGCTCCAGGAGTACGCCGAACTGATCTCGATCACCGGCGGCGACGCCTTCCGCGCCCGCGCCTACGAGAAGGCCGCCCGCGCCGTCGGCGGCCACCCCGAGGCCCTCGACGGCCTGGACGTCAAGGGACTCCAGCAGATCCCGGGGGTCGGCAGGTCCACCGCCGAGAAGATCGCCGAGTACCTCGCCGACGGGCGGATCGGAGCGCTGGAGGAGCTGCGGGCCGAGATCCCGGCCGGGGTCCGCGCGATGGTGTCGGTCCCGGGCGTCGGCCCGAAGCGCGCCCTCGCCCTCTACCGCGACCTCGGCATCGCCTCCGTCGACGAGCTCGCCGAGGCGATCCGCGCCGACCGGCTGAGCGAGGTCCCCGGGCTGGGCGAGCGCAGCGGCGAGAAGATCCTGCACGGCATCGAGCTGATGCGGCAGTCCGGCGGCCGAAGCCTGCTGGACACCGCGACCGCGCTGGCCGAGCAGCTGGTCGCCGTGCTGCGGGACGTCCCCGGGTGCACCCGCTGCGCGTACGCGGGTTCGCTGCGGCGGATGCGCGAGACGGTCGGCGACATCGACGTGCTGGCCACCGCCGAGGACTCGGCGCCGCTGATGGCGGCGCTCACCGGACTCCCCCAGGCGGCCGAGGTGATCGCCGCCGGGACGACCAAGACGTCGATCCGCACCACGGACGGCGTCCAGGTGGACCTGCGGGTGGTCCCGGAGGAGGACTGGGGCGCGGCCCTGGTGTACTTCACCGGCTCCAAGGCCCACAACATCAAGCTCAGGACCATGGCGGTCCGGGCCGGGCTGAAGCTCTCCGAGTACGGGCTCTTCGAGGCCGAGAGCGGCGCGAAGGTCGTCTCGGCGAGCGAGGACGAGGTGTACGCGGCGCTCGGCCTCCCCTGGATCGCGCCGCCGCTGCGCGAGGACCGGGGCGAGATCGAGGCCGCCCTGCGCGGCGAACTGCCGGAGCTGGTCACCGAGGCGGACCTGCGCGGCGACCTGCACAGCCACACCGACCTGACCGACGGACTGGCCACCCTGGAGGAGATGATCGACACCGCGGCCGCCCGCGGGTACTCCTACTACGCGGTCACCGATCACGCCCCCGACCTGGTGATGCAGCGGATGACCGACGAGAAGATGCTCGCGCAGCGGGAGCGGCTGCGCGAACTGGCCGGGCGGCACCGGAGGCTCCGGCTGCTGCACGGCACCGAGCTGAACATCGGACCGGACGGCGGCGTCGACTGGCCGGCCGGGTTCCTGGCCGGGTTCGACGTCTGCGTGGCCTCCGTGCACTCGCACTTCGGCCTGGACCGCGACGCCCAGACCCGCCGGCTCGTCCGCGCCTGCGAGAACCCGCACGTCCACGTCATCGGCCACCTCACCACCCGGCGGATCGGGCGGCGCGGACCGATCGACGTCGACCTGGACGCCGTCTTCGCCGCCGCCGCACGCACCGGCACCGCGATCGAGATCAACAGCTCACCGCAGCGCCTCGACCTGCGGGACGAGGACGTGCTCCGGGCCGGACGCCACGGGGTGAAGTTCGCCGTCGACAGCGACGCGCACGCCACCCCGCAACTCGCCTACCCCCGCTACGGGATCGGCACCGCGCAGCGCGCCTGGCTGACCGCCGAGGACGTGATCAACACCTGGCCGTGGCAGCGCCTCAAGCGCTTCCTGCGCAAGGACGCGCTGCGCGACTGAGGGGCGGGGCACCCGGGGCCGACCCGAAGAATGTCCGAAATGCTCAGAAATATGACTTTTTTCCGAAAAGCCCTGGTGCATCGGCCCCGCCGGGCGCATCATGGTGGTGGACCTGCGAGGCAGAAGAGGAAGTTCGACCGCAGGAGGCAGTGGCGACAGATCGAGACGGATCATGGTCTGCCGCTGGTACCTCGGTCGACGATCGAACGCTACGGGCCGGAGGACGTCACAGTCCGGAGGCCACCTCCACCTCGCAGGTTCCCTCTCTGCGCCGCCGCCCGGTCAGGGCGCCGACGGCACCGCGTACCCCATCTCCCAGGCGTGCACCGCTATGCCGACCCGGTTCTGCACCCCGAGCTTGCGCTGGATGCTCGCCACATGGGTCTTCACCGTGCCCGGGGAGATGAACAGGTCGGCGGCGATGTCGGCGTTGGTGCGCCCGGCCGCGACCTGACCGGCGATCTCCACCTCGCGCCCGGTGAGCGGCGCCGCCGGGGCCGAGCGGCGGTCCACCCGGCGCGGCGCGGTCACGTGCTGCAGCAGCCGCACGGTGACCGACGGGCTGATCAGGCTCTCCCCGCCCGCCGCCGCCCGGACCGCCTCGGCCAGCAACGCCGGACCGGACCGCTTCAGCAGGAACCCGGAGGCCCCGTGCCGCAGCGCCGGGTAGACGTACTCGTCGAGGTCGAAGGTGGTCAGCACCACCACCCGGACCGGCACCGCCGCCCCCGGAGCGGCCAGACGCCTGGTCAGCTCCAAACCGTCCATCCTGGGCATCCGGATGTCCACCAGCGCGACGTCCGGCCGCAGCTCCGCCGCGAGTTCGAGCGCGGCGACGCCGTCGGCCGCCTCGCCGACCACCGTGATGTCGGGCTGGGCGTCGAGGATCCGCCGTACGCTCCGGCGCACCGCCTCCTGGTCGTCGGCGATCAGCGTGCGGATGGGCTCCGGGTTCGGACTCGTCACGCACGGCAGTCTGCCACGGCGCCGGGGGCCGGACCCGGGCACCGCCCGGTCGGAAGCACCCCGGGGAAGCCCCCGCGGTCACGTCCGGGGGTGACCCTTGAGGTCCGTCGCACGGCCGTCGCGCAGCACCGCCACGTGCGGCGGCACCTCGACGCGGAACCGCGCGTCGCAGTTGGCGAAGCCGGAGCAACTCGCCTCCAGCGTGAGGGTGTCGCCCTCCAGCGTCCACTCGGCCCGCTCCCTGCCGATGCCGTCCGCCTTGAACCAGCGGGTGACCTTGACGTCCTGACGGTCCGCCGCGACCAGGTCGGTCGGGACGTGGTGCCGGGCCACGACGTTCAGCGTGGCGCCGTCGAAGCCGAAGACCGTCGACTCGGGCTCCGCGTCCCCGGACCGGGCGCAACCCGCGACGGCGGCCAGCAGCACGGTGGCGGCGAACAGCGCACCCACTGCGGGTATCCGCCCCACGGACGGCCCCCGCCGCCGTACGGGCCGGCGCCGCACCCTGCGGACCGGCGGGAAGGTCTCCCGGAGCACCGGGCGCGCCACGGGGGCCACGCGATCGGGGGCGGCGAGGCCGGGAACGGGGGCGTCGGTCCTGCGCGGAACGGGTACGGCGGCCATGGCGGCTCCTCCTTCGACGGAACGAGGTCGATCACGGCTACGATCCTCGCGCCCGCCGCCGCCCCCGCCATCTGCCGATCGGCAGATCTTCGGCGGCGATTCCGCCGCTCACCCCTGCCGTTCGGCAGGGCCGGCGGGCAGTTCGCAGACCGTCCGCCACCCCGGCGACCGCAACGGACCGCCCCGCAGCGGACGGCCCCCCACCCCCAGAACGTCCGACGCCGGGACGCCCACCGGCGGGACGTCCGACGGCCCGGCCTCCAGCGTGCCGCCGTGCGCGGCGAGCCGCTCCGCGAGCGCCACCAGCCCGGTGCCGCCGCTGCCCGGCCGGCGCCGCAGCAACCCCCCGACCCCGCGCCCGGCCCCGCCGTCGTTGCTCACCGACACCCGCACCGCGACCACCGCTCCGCCTCTTCCGCCTCCTCCCCCCGCTCCACCGGTCCGCGCCTCCACCCTGACCACCACCTCGACGGCTCCGGGCGCGTGCCGCCGCACATTGGTGAGCGCCTCCAGGACGACCGCGAACGCGGTGGCCTCCGCCGCGCCCGAGAGCGGGCCGAGGGCCTCCGGCGCCGTCTCCAGCCGGGCGCGGGTGGGCCCGGTCCGGCCGAACCGGCCCACCAGTTCGGCAAGATCCGCCAGCCCGTGCACCCGGGTGGCACCGACGGCCTCCGGTCCGCCGGCACCCCGCGTCCCCGCCACCCCGCCCGGAGCCCCGCCACCGCCACCGCCACCGCCACCGCCACCGCCACCGCCACCGCCACCGTCCTCGCGCGGTTCCCGCAGGGCGCCCACCATCGCGTCCATCGAGTCCAGCGCCCGCAGCCCGGCCTCCTCCAGGCGGCGCAGCAACTCGACCGTCTCCTCCGGCCCCTGACCGCCGGGCAGTTGTCCCGCCTGCGCTTCGAGCACGATGCCGGTGATCTCGTGCGCCACGAAGTCGTGCAGCCCGCGCGCCACCTCAAGCCGCTGTTCGCGCCGGGCCCGGGCCACCGCGCGCTCGCGCCGCGCGTCCAGCACCCGCAGGTAGAGCCCCGCTCCGACCACCACCACCAGCGGCAGCGCCGAGGCCAGCACACCCGCCAGCGAGCCGGCCCAACCGCCCTGCGGCGTGCGGGCGGTGAAGCGGAGCGGCACGACCAGCACCGCCGTGACGACCAGTGCCCCCACCGGCGCCGCCCACCGGCCGCGGGCCCGCCGGGCCGCCCGCCCGGCCAGCACCAGCAGCGCCAGCCACTCGAACGGCAGCCAGATCGCGGGCAGCCGGAACGGGCCCGTGTAGCCGAGGTCGATCAGCAGCGAGACGACGGCCGCGCCCCCGGCCGCACCCGCGAGCGTCACCCGGCGCCACGGCCACGGCACCGCCGCCACCAGGACCGCCGCCGCGGCCGCGACGGCCAGGAGCAGCGCGGCCGCACGTTCCCCCGGGTGGGCCAGCACCACGGGTGCGAACACCAGCAGCGCGGCCACGGCCCCCGCCGGCCGCCGCATCCCGCCGAGACGGTCCACCGGCCCACCCCGGCCGACCGCGGCACCGAGCGCGGGACCGGCGCCGGCTACGGGACCGGTCCCGGGCGCGGGCCCGCCACCGGCGGCAGCGCGGGCACCGGGCAGGGAGAAGGCACTGGCGGAGCGGCCCCGGGACCGGTCCGCCGAGGAGTCGGCAGGCATGCGTCCGAGCCTAGGCGGTCGAGTCCGGGAGTTCTCCGGGACCGAAGCAACCACGATGTCGTGCGCGGGGACTGGTCCGACGTCAGGTGCGGCGAGGGGCAGCGGGCATCCCCGGCACCACGGGGCTTGGCAGGTTGGCGAAGCCGGTACTAGAGTCCTGCTTCACTATGAAGCAGGTACATAACTTTCCGTCAAATCTCGACCACGACTCCGACGGCAGTCTCTTCGATCCCCGGGTGCGGTCCGCCATGGCCCGGTTCACCGAAGGCGGGGACACCCTGGCCCTCGAAGGCGCGGGAGCGGTCCGCAGCGCCTTCCACGCCGTCGAACGCCTGCGCGCCCGCGGGACCGAGGGGCGCGGGCTGAGCGCGGGGGCGCTCGACCTCCTGGTCCGTCTGAGCGCAGTGCCCGGTGAGGGGATCAGCATCGGCGAGCTGGCCCAGGCGGCCGGAGTGAGCTCACGCAATGTCACCGGGCTGGTCGACACCCTCGAACGCGACGGGCTGGTCGAGCGGGTCCCCGACCGGCGCGACCGGCGCTCGGTCCTGGCGCGGATCACTCCCGCCGGGCTGACCTGGCTGGAATCCTTCCGCCGGCCCACCCAGGTGGCCATGGCGGCGGTCTTCCACGGATTCACGCCCGCCGAACTGACCCAGCTGCGGCACCTGTGCCTGCGCCTCGTCGAGAACCAGCACCGGCTCGACCAGCACCTGGGCCGGGCCGACGGGACGACCGCCGCCCAGCCGTGAAGCGGACGCCCCACGGCCGAGGACGCCCCGCACCCGAGGAGACCACCGCGACGACAGGTCGGGCCCCGCCGCCCGACACCGGCACGGCGAAGACCCCACGCCGGAACGCCACCGGCCGTGTCCGGCGACGAGGCCGCCCCGGAACGACGGCCGCACCGGCCACCCGGACCGGTCGCGGGCGTTCGGCACTCCCGGGTCGAACTGCCGGGGCACGGTACCGTTCATCCGGACCGGCACCGACGGCTCCGCCGTCCGGGGCCGACGCCCACCGCCCGCCGGTCCGCCCCGCCCCACGCACCCGGAGGACCGGCCGATGAGCGACATGCCCGACTACGGCCGGCTCGCCGCCGTCGGCCCGTACTTCGCCCTGGCCGGCGGCGGCGCCGACGAGGGTCCGCCACCGGGGTTCCGGCCGCTGGCCGCGTTCTACGCGCCGGGCCCGGACGGACCGCTGGCCGACCGGGTGCGCGAGGTGGCCGGGCGGCTGGGCACCGCGGAGCCGCGGGTCGCGGCCTCGGTCCTGCACCTCGGACTGGCGGCCAGGATCTGTTCGGTGGGCCTCGGCGCGGCCGTCCTGCTCGACGAGGTGCCCCGCCTGGAGCCCGACCGGGCCTGGATCCGGGTCCCCGACCAGGGGCCGGTCGACCTCTGGGTCCCGTACGCACCCGCGTCGGCGGACCGGACGGACCCGCTCGCCGACCGCTTCCGGCGCACCGTCGTCGAGGGACAACTGGCGGACCTGGCGGCAGCCGTCCGCGCGGTGGTCCCGCTCTCCGACGGGCTGCTGCGCGGCAACGCCGCCTCCGCCCTGGCCGGCGCCCTGCGCATCCTGGAAGCCCACACCGCCCACGACACCGACACCCGCACGAGCACCGGCACCGGCACCGACACCCGCACGAGCACCGGCACCGGCACCGGCACCGGCGAACCCGCCACTCGCACCGGCCGCACCACGTGGCCGCACTCCCCTTCCCGCACCTCCCCCTTCCGGCCCTCCCCCGCCCGGGCCCTCGTCGCCGACGTCCTCGACCGTCCGCCGCTGGCCGGCACCGGCACGCTGACCGGGACCCCGTCCGGCACCGCCTTCCGGCGCACCAGCTGCTGCCTCTACTACCGGATCGGCCCGCGGGCCGGCGTCTGCGGCGACTGCTGCTTCACCCGCCCGCCGGCCCGCCGCTGACGGCGCCCGGGGAACGGGGCCGCGCCGAGCCGCACCTGCCCCGACTACCGCTCCAGCCTCGCCACCAGCAGGTTGGGGTCGACCATGGTGAGGAACGCGGCGCTCGGCACGTACACCGAGTCGCCGCGGACCGCGACCGAGCTGGGGTTGGAGAGGCCGTCCGACGCGTCGAGGACGGTGCGCCGGATGCCGTCCGGGCCGAGGTGGACGGCCTGGCTGGGCGTGTCGAGCGCCGCGATCAGATCGTCACCCCGGCCGACGAAGGCGAAGTCGTCGAGGCCTTCGAGCCCCTCGGCCCGGACCTCCACCGGTCCCGCCGCACCGTCCGTCCCGATCGGAATGCGCAGCAGGGACCCCAGATCGGTGTTGCCGACCCAGACCGCGCCGCCGTGGACCTTGAGACCGTTCGCGCCGAAGGTGGTGACGGGCTTGAGCCGGGCGTCGGCCGACCACACCTCCGGTTCGCCGCCGTCCACCGGGACGACGCGGACCACGCCGAGCACCGAGTCGGCGGAGTACAGCACCCCCGCGCGCTCGTCCAGCGCCAGGCCGTTGGGCAGCCCGGCCGGGGGGAAGGCCGCGATCCGCTCGGGCCCGCCACCGGGGCGGAGCCGCCAGAGACCGGTGAGGTCGGCAGTACCGGTGGCGTAGGTGAAGTACAGCGTGCCGTCGTGCGCGCGTGCCAGTCCGGAGACGACGGCGGCCCCGATCACCGGGGTCGACGGGTGCTCGGGTGCGGGCAGGGTGGCCAGGACGGTGAAGCGGCCGTGGCGGTCGACCCGGCCGACCTGGCGGGCGAGGGAGAAGGTGAGGACCGCCGATCCGCCCGGTTCCGCGGCGATGTTCTCGGGCTTGAGTCCCCGGGCGATGTCGAAGTGGGCGACGATCCTGGGGTCGGCGAGCGGCGGTGCCACGGCCACGGCCGGCGTGGCGGCGAGCAGGGCCAGGGCGAGAACGGCGGCCGACGCCGCACCCAGTTCCCGGGCCGCGAGGGAAGCGGCGGATCCACGGGCGGCGGCGACAGGTGCGGCGGGTGCGGCGGGCCCGCAGGACGCGGCGGGCACAGCGGGTGCGGCGGGCACAGCAGGTGCGGCGGGCACGCCGGAGACGGCGGCGAACCGGGAGGCGGGAGCCACCCGGTCGCGACGGAACGGTCCGAGCACGGCGGTACTCCTCAGGACGGGCGAACGGGGGGCGGGCAGGCCCCGTCAGCAGAGCACGCGCGCTGCGGCCGCCCCGGCGGCACCGGGCGGTGCCGGCCCGAGGATTCCCCCGGTCGGCCGCCCGACACCGCCCGCGCGGTGCCGGGCGGTGCCGCCGGGTCCGTCCACGCGCGGGGCGCGACCCGCGGCAGGGCCCGCGACCGGCTTGTCCAGGGCCGGTCACGGGCCCCCGTTCCCCGCCCGGCGCCGATGCCCTCGCCGCCGGGCGGGAGCCTGCGACGGGCCCGTCCGTCCGACCGGCCCGCGACGCCCGCGCCGCGCCGTCCGGGCACCCCGGGCCGTTCCGCAACCCCCGGACGACGGCACCTCCACCGCGCCCCGGACTGCGCCACCCGGACCGCAGCACCCGGATCCCCTACTCCGGGCACGCCGCTCAGACCGCGACCGCCGACTCCTCCATCTCCTCCTCCGCCCCGCGCCCCGTCGCTGCCGTCGCGGCCGACGCTGCCGTCGCGCCCGGCCCCACCGCGCCCCGGCCCACCGCCCTCCCCCGCCGCTCGTACAGCGCCGCGCCCACGATCAGCGCACCGGCGGCCACCAGCCACAGCACCAGCGTCAGCAGGGACCCGCCGAACCCGGCCCCGCCGTCGAAGTACAGCAGGCTGCGCGCGCCCTCCAGGAAGCCGGCCCCGGTCCAGAAGGAGTGCAGCCCGCCGAAGAACCCGTTCTGCAGGTCCGGCCGGTAGACCCCGCCCGAGGTGGTGAAGTTCAGCATCACGAACAGCACCATCATCGCCAGCGTGGTCCACCGCCGGAGGAAGCTGTGCAGGCCGATGCCGATCCCGACCACCCCGGCCGCGTACAGCCAGCCGAGCGCCCAGACCGCCGCCAGGTCGTGGTCCACGACGTGGAAGACCGGCCCGGCGGTGACGATCCCGATCAGGCTGACGGCGAGCGACACGCCCAGGCCCACCAGGACCCGGACCCGCATGGTCAGCGCCGCGCCCGCCGCGCCGATCACGGCGACGCTGCCGTACGAGCCGATGCTGAGCGCGACCAGCAGGAAGAACAGGCCCTGGCCGGTGGGGTCGCCCTCGCTCGGCGTGGTGAGGTCGGTGACGGCCAGCGGCACGCCCTGCTGCGCGGTGACGCGCTGGAAGACCTTCTCGGCCGCCATCGCCGAGGTGTCCGAGCCGGCCCGGGCGACCAGCAGCTCGGGGCGGCTGCCGTCGGGCACGAACGCGCCGACCAGCTCGCGGTCGCGCAGCCGCTGCTCGGCGGCGGCACGGTCGGGCAGCGTGCTGACGGACAGCGCGTCGCCCGCCCGGGCCTGCACCGCACCGGCCAGCTCGTGCGCCTGCGGGGTGGTGCCGACGACGGCGACCTTGAGGTGGTGCGGCTCCGGCTGGTGGAAGGCGCCCTGGTAGGCGAGCGCCATGCCGAGGCACATCAGCAGCGGGGTCAGCAGGTGGACGGCCAGGTGCTTGAGCGCGCGCCCCGGGGCGGGCTCGGCGGCGGTGGTCCTGGGTGTGCTCATGGGGGTTCGGTCCGTCCTCCGACGATGACAATGGGTGGTAAATGCAACCATCTGGATGCAGTCTACAACCACCTCGGGGGCGGGCCGAAGCCCGCCCCCGGTCATCGGGGCCTCACGTCCGCCCCACCGCCTCCCGGCGGCGGCGCGTCACCCCAGCTCGAACACGCCGTACGAGAAACCGTCCGCCCGCAGCCCGCCGTCGCCGTCCGGCCGGACCCCCTGGGCGTCCAGGGGCCGCACCCGGTGCGCGCCGCCGCCGGGCACGGCCTCCGCCGCCACCGCCGCCGGCTCCCGGCGCGGGTTGACCACCACCAGGTACCGCCCGGCACGGGTGTACACCAGCGGGTAGCCGGCGTGCACGACCTCCACCGAACCCCGGGCGCCCAGCCCCGGGTGCGCCCGGCGCAGCGCGATCAGCCTCCGCACGGTGTGCAGCAGGGACGTCGGGTCGGCCCGCTGGGTGGCGACGTCCGGCCGGTCCGGGGCCTGGTCGACCGGCAGGTAGAGCCGTTCCGCCGGCGCCGCCGAGAAGCCCGCGTTCGGACCGGGCGCCCACTGCATGGGGGTGCGCGAGCCCGCCCGGTTGTACGACCGGCCGAGCACACTGCCCTCGACGTCCGGCAGGCCCGGCACGTACCGCATGCCGATCTCGTCCCCGTAGTAGACCGCCGGCAGGGTCGGCCAGGTCATCAACAGCGCGAAGGCCGGGGCGAGTTGGTCGGCGGTGCGCGGGCCGGTCGCCAACCGCGAGAAGTCGTGGTTGGCAGTGGGCAGGGCGATGTGCCCGGCGCCTTCTGTCAGTTCGGCCGCCGAGCGCCAGGCGTCGAGGAACAGCCGAGGGGTTCCGCGCCCCTCGGCCTCGAAGTAGCACGGGCCCTGCTTCCAGGTCTCCTTCACCGTCCCGGCGTTGTTGTTCCAGAGCGAGCGCAGCGGCAGGCCGTGGTCCGCGCCGCCGAACTGGAGGAAGAAGTCGGCGTGGAAGCCGGCGGCGACGGCGGCGGCCGGATCGCCCCACTCGGCGAACAGGGCGGCCTGCGGGTGGTCGCGGTCCAGCCAGTCGCGCAGTTCGGTCCAGAGCTTGCCGGTCTCGACGAACCCGGGGTCGTCCTTGACCAGCGAGGACGCCATGTCGACCCGGAAGCCGGACACGCCGAGGCCCAGCCAGTGCGCCATGATCGCGCGCAGCGCGGCGCGGTTGGCGCGCGGACCCTCGGCGTCCACCGGGCTGCGCCACGGCTCGTCCGGGTTCTCGCGCGCGTAGCCGAAGTTGAGCGCGGGCTGGCAGTCGAAGAAGTTCGGCCGGTACCACCCGGCCCGCCCGCCCGGGGAGGCCACGAAGCCCTCCACCGGCCGGTCGGACCAGATGTAGCGGTGGTCGGACGGGTCCTCGGCCGACGCCCTGAACCACGGGTGCCGGTCGGAGGTGTGGCCGGCGACCAGGTCCAGCAGGACGCGGACGCCCCTGCGCCGGGCCGCCTCGACGAGGGCGGCGAGGTCCTCGGTCGTGCCGTAGCGCGGGGCGGGCGTCAGGTAGTCGGTGACGTCGTACCCCGCGTCGCGGAACGGCGACTCGAAGCACGGGTTCAGCCAGACCGTGTCCACGCCCAGCCAGGCGAGGTGGTCGAGGTGCTCGGTGATGCCCGCGAAGTCGCCGATGCCGTCGCCGTCGGAGTCGGCGAAGGTCTGGGGGTAGATCTGGTAGAGCACGGCGTCGTTCAGCCACTCGGGGCCGGGGCGGGTCGAGGTCATGGGTGGGATCCTCCTGCCGGGTGCCGGGGGGCTACTGATTCTCGTCCAATCCCGGCCGCCCCAACAGTCCGGCCCGGCCCCTCCGGGACCGGTACGCGGTCGCCGGTAGGAGCCCCGGGCCGGGCCGTGCGCCCTCCCGAGCCCCTTCCGCTCCCCCGCGCCCCCGCCGTCGGGCCTCCGCCACGGCCTCCGGCCCGGCCGACGGGGCACGCGAGCGGGGCGGCCGCCGGATCTCCACCCGGCCGCCGCCCCGACCACCGCCCCGGTCACGACCGGCCGCACGACCGCCCACGGGGCCGGCCCCGAACAGGCCCCGAACAGGCCCCGGAGCCGAACCGCCGCCTACCGGCCCGCGCAGGCCTCCGTGAACGCCCGCGCCCGCCGGGTGATCTCGGCCCAGTCCCCGGCCGCGACGACCTCCGGCGCCACCACGTCCGTCCCCGCGCAGACCGCGAGCGCGCCCTGTGCCAGGAACTCCGCCGCGTTGCCCGCGTTGACGCCGCCGGACGCGACCAGCGGAACGTCGGGGTACGGGCCGCGCAGGTCCTTGAAGTAGCCGGGGCCGAAGGCCCGCGCGGGGAAGATCTTCACGGCGGCGGCGCCGAGGTCCACCGCCTGGGCGACCTCCGTCGCGGTGAGCGCGCCGAGCACCACCGGGACCCGGGCCGCGTGCGCGGCGTCCGCCACCTCCGGCCGCAGCCCGGGGGTGACCAGGAACGACGCACCGGCGTCGAGTCCGCTCCCGGCCTGCTCGGCGGTGAGCACGGTGCCCACCCCGACGCGGTGCCCGGCCTTCGCGGCCCGGCGCAGGTGCGTCGTCACATCGGGCGTGGTGAAGGTGAACTCGGTCCAGGTGATGCCGCCCTCCGCCAGGGCGTCGCACAGCGCGGCGGCGTCGGGTATCCGGGGGGCGCGGACGACCGCGATCACCGGCTCGGCGGCGAGGGCGGCTCGCGCCTCCGCGATCACGGCCGCGGCGGAGGTCCCCCCGCCCGCGGGGCTCTCGGAACTCGCGCCGCTCGCAGGACTCTCGGGATTCGGATTCACAGGGCTTCCGTCCATTCACTCGGATTCACAGGACACTCGCTCGCCGGGCACGCACCCACCCGGCACTCGGCAACACTCACGGCACACCCACCGCAGCACCCGCCCGCGCACGGCACCCGCTCACCGGGCCTCCGCCCCGCGCGCGGTCCGGCGCAGCGCCCGCCCCGGACGCGCGCCCGTGACCCGGCCCTCCTCGACGACGGCCGTCCCGTTCACGTAGACGTGCTCGATGCCGACGGCCGGCCGCCTCGGCTCCTCGAAGGTGGCGGCGTCCTGGACGCGTTCGGGATCGAACAGCACCAGGTCGGCGTGGTACCCGGGGACGATCCGCCCGCGCCGGTGCAGCCGCAGCCGCGCCGCCGGCCGGCCGGTCATCCGGGCGACCGCCTCCTCCAGCGTGAGCACGCCCAACTCCCTTACGTACCGGGCCAGGTAGCGCGGGAAGGTGCCCCAGGCCCGGGGGTGCGGACGGGCGCCGACCAGCAGCCCGTCGCTGCCGACGGTGTGCGCACGGTGGCGCATGATCGCCCGGACGTTCTCCTCGTGGCCGACGTGCTGGAGGATCGTGGTCGCCAGCTCGTCCCGCACCAGCAGTTCGAGGAAGACCTCCGTCCCGGTCCGGCCCTGCTCGGCGGCGAGTTCGGCGACGGTCCGGCCGACCGCGCCGGCGAGCCCGGGGGTACGGACGCCGGAGAGCTGGATGGTGGCCCAGTCGGTGACGACGCCGTGGCAGCCGTCGCTGCCCTTCTCCTCCACCTCGTACCGGATCCGCTCGCGCACCGCCGGGTCGCCGAGCCGCGCCAGGGTGGCCTGCGGGCCGCCCTCGGTGGCCCAGCCGGGCAGCAGCGCGGCCAGGGTGGTGGAGCCGGGCAGGTAGGGGTAGCTGTCCAGAGTGAGGTCCACGCCGTCGTCGAGCGCCCGGTCGACCAGCGCCAGCAGCTCGCCGGCCCGGCCCTCGTTGACGCCGAAGTTCATGGTGGCGTGGGTGAGGTGGAGCGCGCAGCCGGACCGCCGGGCGATCTCGACCATCTCCGCGTACCCCTCCAGCGCCCCGGCACCGTAGGAGCGCTGGTGCGGCGCGTGGAATCCGCCGAAACCGGCGACCACCCGGCAGAGTTCGACCAGCTCGGCGGTGTCCGCGTACATCCCGGGGGTGTACGTCAGTCCGCTGGACATCCCGACCGCGCCCTCGGCCATGCCCTGCGCCAGCAGCTCGCGCATCAGGTCGAGTTCGGCCGCGGCCGGGGCCCGGTTCTCCCAGCCCACGGCGAGCATCCGCAGCGAGCCGTGCGGCACCAGGTAGCAGGCGTTGACGGCGGGGCCGGTCCGGTCCAGCCGGTCCAGGTAGCCGCCGACGGTCCGCCAGTCCCAGTCGAAGCCGTCCGGGTCGCCGTTCCAACCGGCGATCTGGCGGCGCAGCGCGGGCAGGGTGGAGTCGTCGACGGGCGCGTAGGAGAGACCGTCCTGGCCGAGGACCTCGCAGGTCACGCCCTGGGTCACCTTGGCCGGGTGCTCGGGTTCGCGGAGCAGCGCGAGGTCGGAGTGGGCGTGCATGTCGATGAACCCGGGGGCGAGCACCAGCCCGTCCGCGTCCACCACCCGGACCGGGCCGCCGGCCGCACCGCTTCCCGCGCCGGCCGGTGCGCCGCGCCCGGCGCCGCGCACCGAGTCGCCGAGTTCGACGATCACGCCGTCGGCGATCCGGACGTCCGCCCGGTACCGCCCGGCGCCCGTCCCGTCGACGACCGTGGCGCCCAGGAACACCGTGCTGCGCGCCCCTGCGGTCCCCGCGGCCGGTCCGTCCGCGTTCCGTGCGCCCATCAGAAGAACGTCCTGACCAGGCCGGTGACCTTGGGCTCGGCCGCCGAGGCGTCGTCCAGCACCGGTACCAGCGTCCACTTGTCGAAGGCGGTGCAGGGGTGCGAGATGCCCATCCGCAGCACGGCCCCGACCGGGGCGAGGTCGCCGGCGCCCCGCAGGAAGGCGTGCTGGTCGTTGAGCGCGGTGATCCGCGCCGCCGTCCCGGTCAGCTCCGGGCCGCCCCGCACGGCCTGCGGCTCCGGCAGGCCCTCGTCGAACGGCAGGTCGCGCTTGCCGGCGTCCAACAGCGCCAGGTGCGGTTCCGGCCGGGACACCACCCGGGCCCAGCCGTGCAGCGCGGCGCGCAGCGGCCCGCCCCCGGGGCGGGCCGCCTGGGCACCGCGGCCGAGCGGCGAGATCCCCCGGTAGAAGCCGTCGTCGTGCGCGAGGTACGCGCCCGAGCGCAGCACCACGAACGCCTCCGGCAGCGCGCCCAGCTCCTCGGCCACCAGGTCGAAGTAGGCGCTGCCGCCGGCGGTCACCACCGGCGGGGCCCCGTCCGCGTACCGGCCGGCGAGCCGGCCGTGCAGCTCGGCCAGCGAGCGCAGGTAGCCGCGCACCGCGGCGAGTCCGTCCTCGCTCGCGTCGTGCGCCAGCGCGCCCTCGTAGCCGCCGATGCCGGCCAGCCGCAGGGTCGGCGCGCGCCGGACGGCGTCGGCGATCTCCACCGCGCCGTCGACGCCGCGCACCCCGGTGCGACCGCCCGGACCGCCGAGTTCGACCATCACCTCGACCGGGCGCCCGGCGCCGGCGGCGCGCAGCGCCTCGTCCATCAGCCGGACGCTGTCGACCGAGTCCACCCAGGAGGCGAAGGCGAAGTCCGGGTCGGCGGCCAGCTCGCCGGCCAGCCAGCCCAGGCCGGCCGGGTCGAGCAGCGAGTTGGCGAGCATCAGCCGCCGGACGCCGAAGGCGCGCGCGACCCGCAGTTGCGGCAGGTTGGCGAGGGTGATGCCGTGGCTGCCCGCGGCCAGCTGGGCCTGCCAGAGCGCCGGCGCCATGGTGGTCTTGCCGTGCGGGGCGAGGGCCACCCCGGCGTCGGCGCACCAGCGGGCCATGGTCCGCAGGTTGTGGTCGAGCGCGCCGGCGTCGAGGGTGAGCAGCGGGGTGCCGAGGTCGGCGAGGGCGGGGCCGGTCTCCAGGTACCGGCGGACGGTCAGGCCCGCGGCGGACGCCGGCAGCGCCTTGAAGCGCCAGTCGAGCACCTCCTCGGCCAGGGCCGCCACCCGGCCGGTGTCGAGGCCGGGGCCGCTGCCGCCGGCACCACCGCTGCCACCGTCGGTGCCGCTGCTTGCGAAGGTCTGGTCCACCGTCTTCCTCCATCTGCCATGTTGCAACATGCGCAATGAGGGTTGCACATGCTGGCAGCACGGTTCTAGCATCGGCGCCGGACGAAGGTCAACGACAGCCGCCCGCCGCACGCGGGTCAGGCCGGCTCGCCGCAGCACCCCCCACCCGGCAGGGCCGCAGCACCCCGAGGAGCCGAGCAGATGCCACGCCAGGACGCCGCCGTGAGCCCGGGCACCCCTCCGCCCGGCGGTCCGACGGCCGCCCCGTCCGTCCCCGGCCCCGCCCCGGCCGCGGCTCCCGCCGCCGGGACCGCGCCCGTTCCGGCACCCGTTCCGGAGCAGACCGCCGACGGCGCGCCCGCGCCCGTCCCCACCGCCCCCACCGCCCCCACCGCCGTCTGCGTCGGCGAGTCGATGGCCGTGCTGCTCCCGGACCGGGCCGGACCGCTGGAGTCGGTGGAGAACTTCCGCCTCTCGGTCGGCGGCGCCGAGTCCAACGTGGCCGGCGCCCTGGCCGCGCTCGGCGTGCCGAGCGCCTGGATCAGCCGGGTCGGCGACGACGGCTTCGGCCGCCGGATGCTCGGCGAGCTGACCGCCCGCGGGGTGGACGTCTCCGGGGTCGCCGTCGACCCGCACCGCCCGACCGGCCTCTACCTCAAGGAGGTCGGCGGCACCACCGGCGACCGCCACGACCTCGGCCCGGGGCGCAGCCGGCTGCACTACCACCGCCGCGGCTCGGCCGCCGCCGCCCTCTCCCCGGCGCTGCTCACCGACCCGGCCGCCGCCCGGCTGCTGGCCGGGGCGCGGCTGCTCCACCTGTCGGGCATCACCGCGGCCCTGTCCGACGACTGCCTCGCCCTGCTGCGCGCCCTGCTCGCCGAGCGCCGCCCCGGCCGACTGGTCAGCTTCGACCTCAACTGGCGGCCCGCGCTCTGGCGCGAGCGCGACCCCTCGGTGCTGCCGCCACTGCTGGACGCCGCCGACCTGCTGCTGATCGGCGCCGACGAGGCCGAGGCCGCCTTCGGCACCGGCGACCCGCTGGCGCTGCGCGAGCTCTTCCCCTCCCCGGCCACCCTCGTGGTCAAGGACGCCGCCCGGCTGGTGACCGCGGTGGAGCGCGACGGCACCACCGCCACCGAGACGGCGCTCACCGTCGAGGTGGTCGAGGCGACCGGCGCGGGGGACGCCTTCGCCGCCGGCTACCTGGCCGGCACCGTGCGCGGCCTGGACCAGCGGCGCCGTCTGCGGCTGGGCCACCTGAGCGCGGCCTGCGCGCTCACCGCCCACGGCGACCAGGCCGACCTGCCGCCCGCCGCCGTGGTCGAGGCCCTGCTGGACGCCTCGCCCGAGGACTGGGCGGCCACCCGGGTCTCGGCGGATGGCATCGTGTCCCCTGTCCTGTCCGCAGCCGGCACCCCCGTCGCCCCGGCGACGCCCGGCACCCCCGCGACACCCACGGTGTCCACCGCGCCCACCGACCACGGGGGCGGTGCCGCCGACCCTCGACCGGCCGCCTCCCCGGCCCTTGGAGCACCATGAGCCAGACCGTGACCCGCGCCCTGCGCATCCTCGCCGAGCTCGGCGAGGGCGAACGTTCCCTGGACCAGTTGGCCGAGGTGCTCGGCGTGCACAAGACGACCGTGCTGCGGCTGCTCCAGACCCTCGAAGAGGAACGATTCGTCTACCGGGACGCGGGCTACCGCTACCACCTCGGCGCCGGTCTCTTCGCCCTCTCCGGTCTGGCCCTGGAGCAGCGCGGCGTCCGCCGGATCGCCGCCCCGCACCTCGCCGAGCTGAACGCCGCCACCGGCCAGACCGTGCACCTGGCCGCTTACGAGGGCGGCGAGGTGGTCTACATCGACAAGTACGACTCCCGCCACCCGGTGCGGATGTACTCGCGGATCGGCCTGCGCGCCGCCCTGCACAGCGCCGCCGTCTCCAAGGTGCTGCTGGCCGACCTGCCCGCGCCCGAGCGGCGCCGGGTGGCGGCCGGCATCGACTTCATCCCGCACACCCCCCGCACCCTCACCACGCCCGAGGCGCTGCTCGCGGAGCTGGAGAAGGTCGCCTACCAGGGCTGGGCGCAGGACCACGCCGAGCACGAGGCGTTCATCAACTGCGTGGCGGCGCCGATCCGGGACGCCAGCGGCCGGGTGGTCGCGGCCGCCTCGATCTCCGTCCCGGACGTCGTCCTCCCGTACGAGCAGGTGCTGGAGCTGCTGCCCCAGCTCCTCGCCACCACCCGGGCGATCTCGGCCGACTGCGGCCAGACCCCGCCCCGCCACTCCTGAGTCCTCCGGCCCCGCAGAGCGCCCGCAGGATCCCACGGACCCCCGCAGGACCCCGTCGACCGTTCCATCGAGAAAGCGAACCAGCATGAGCGACAAGACCGAGATCCGCACCGACGGCGCCCCCGCCCCGGCCTGGATGTTCTCCCAGGGCGTCCGCAAGGGCCCGATCCTCCAGGTCTCCGGCCAGGGCCCGCAGGACCCGGCCACCGGCGAGTACCTGTACCACGGCGACGTGAAGGCGCAGACCCGGCGCACGCTGGAGAACGTCAAGGCGATCGTCGAGGCCGGCGGCGCCACCGTCGAGGACGTGGTGATGTTCCGGGTGTACCTCACCAAGCGCGCCGACTTCCCGCTGATGAACGAGGTCTATGCCGCGTTCATCGAGGAGAACATCAAGCCGGGCGGTGTGAAGCCGTGCCGCACCACGATCTTCGTCGAGCTGCCGCAGGAGCCGATGCTGGTCGAGATCGACGCGCAGGCCGTCATCGGCTGATCGCGCCGCACGCGTCCTGCCGCACGCACCGCACCGCACCGACGAAGGGGCCCGGACACCGCGTCCGGGCCCCTTCCGCACCCCCTGCCCCGTTCGCGCCCCCTCCGGCGCCTTGCCCTCCCCCTCACAACTCATTAGGTTAGGCTCACCTAACCAACAGGCAGGCAGCCCGCCGGAGGTCCCGAACCATGAGCCCGCACCCCCTCGACGCCGAGACCACCGCGACCCCCACGGCCCCCGACGACACCGGGGCGCTCGCGGCCCCCGACGGCGCCGAGATCCCCGAGCCCACCGCCGCCGAACGGATCGGCAGCGTGCTCACCGCCACCTCCTCGGTGGTCGTCCGCGCCTGCGGCGAACAGCACGAACTCACCACCCCCGTCTCGGTGCACGGCTCCCGGCTGCGCCTGCGCGCCCCGCTCGACGCGCCGGTCACCGTCGCCGCGGCCCGCGAGCAGGACGGCCTGCCGGTCGTCCTCGACCTCACCGACATCGCCCCGGTGGCCGTCCGCGACCGGGTCCGCGGCCGCCTCACCCTCGCGGGCCGGCTCCACCTCGCCCACCTCGCCGACGACGGCCTCAGCGTCCACCTCCGCCTGGACGTCGCACACGCCGTGCTCTCCACCCCGTACGGCACCACCGCGATCACCGGCGCCGACCTCGCGGCCGCCGCGCCCGATCCGCTCGCCCGCTACGAGGCCGGCCTGCTCACCCACCTGGCCGACGACCACCCGGACGCGGTGCTGCTGCTCACCCGGCTGCTCGACCCGGCCCTGCTCGCCGAGCGCCCCGCCGTCCGCCCGCTCGCCCTCGACCGGTACGGCCTGGTGCTCCGCCTCGACCACCCGGACGGCCACCGCGACGTCCGCCTGGTCTTCCCCGAACCGGCCCGCGACGCCGACGAGTTCGGCCACCGCGTGCACCAGCTGATCAGCGCCGCCGAGCAGGCGCTGCCGGTCCGCCACCCCTGAACCCCGGGTCCGCCCGCCCCACCCGGCACCGCCCCACCCGGCACCGCGCCGCCCCGGTCGCCCACGGCCCCGTCACTCCGCGGCCCCCGGCCCGCCGGCGCGCTCCGCCGCGTCCTCCAGGACGATCCGCCCCATCCGGGCGTACCGGTCCGGCCTGCGCGCCCGCATCCACAGCGCCAGGGCGATCCCGGCCAGGAAGGTGCCGATCACCAGGGACGGGATCAGCCGGAACAGCAGCGTGCCCGCGGCAGCCCCGGCGGCGGCGTCCCTGTTGATCACCAGCAGGACCACCACCCCCGCCATCGCCACCCCGCCGACCAGCGGCGCGACCAGCGTCCGGAACCAGTGCCGGGTCTCCGGGTGCCGGCCCTGCACGTGGAACCAGCCGACCACCGCGAACGAGCAGAGCGTCTGCACGATCAGGATCGCCATCGTCCCCAGCAGCGCCAGCAGCGTGTACAGGTGCGTGTACGGGTCCATGCCCGCCACCAGGAACCCGGCCACCAGCGCCGCCGCGATCGCCGACTGCGCCAGCGAGGCGACGTGCGGCGAGCCGTGCCGGGGGTGGGTGCGCCCCAGCGCCGGGTGCAGGAAGCCCTCCCGCCCGATCGCGTACAGGTACCGCGCCGCGCACTGGTGGAAGGCCATCGCGCAGGCGAAGGAGCCGCTGACCAGCAGCCACCGGAAGACCGCGACCGCCCAGCCGCCGAGGTGCGCGCCGAGCGGGTCGAAGAACAGGCTGTTGCCGTCCTTGCCCGGCACCAGTCCCCGGGCCACCTCCACCGCGTGCACGGCACCGTTGCCGGAGACGACCATCCAGGACACCAGGACGTAGAACAGCCCGACGCCGACCACCGAGATCAGCGTCGCCCGCGGCACCACCCGCTTCGGGTCGCGGGACTCCTCGCCGTACATCGCGGTGGACTCGAAGCCGACCCAGGAGCAGAACGCGAAGAACAGCCCCAGCCCGGCCGCGGCCGGCCCCGAACCGCCCCCGCCGCGGAGGGCGTTCAGCGGATCGAGCGCCTCCCAGGCCGGACCGTCCGGGCCCCCGCCGCCGAAGGCCACCGCCAGCGAGACGGCACCCAGCACCGCCACCTCCAGCACCAGCGCCACCCCGAGCACCCTGGCGGTCAAATGCAGGTCGAACCAGGCCATCACCGCGATCACCAGCAGTCCGAGCCCGGCGTACCAGCCCCAGGGCAGCACCACCCCCAGCTGTGCGGCGACCAGCCCGCGCAGCGCGTACGCGAAGAAGCCGAGGACGGCCGCCTCGAAGACGACGTAGGCGAGCACCGCCAGCAGCCCCGACGCCAGGCCGACCACCCGGCCGAGCCCGTGCGAGATGTAGCCGTAGAAGGCGCCGGCCGCGGTGAGGTGACGGGCCATCGCCACGTACCCGACCGAGAACACGGTGAGCACCAGGGTCGCGAAGACGTAGGCGGCGGGCGCGCCGGCACCGTTGCCCTGACCGACGATGATCGGCAGGTTGCCGGTCATCGCGGTGATCGGCGCCGCCGTGGCGACCGCCATGAAGACCACGCCGGCCAGTCCGACCGAGTCCGCCCTCAGCCGGTCCACCCCGCCGCCCGGCACCGCCGCCCGCGTCCCCCCGACCGCGCCCCCGCTCCGGACGGCCATCCGGCCCCCTTCACCCGCCGCGCCCCGTGCGGCCCGCCGGACCGGTCGCACGCTGACTGCCCGACAGCATCGGGGCCACCGGAGGGCGGCGCAAACGGACGGCGACCGTGCGTCAGCGTCGTTGCGTTGACGCCGCGTTCGATCCCCGCCCGCCCCGTTCGACCGGGAGCGGGGGCACCCGCACGCGCGGACGGTCCGGCACGGCCGGTCCGGTCCCCGGCCCCCGCGCCCCGGACCGGGCACAACGGCGGCCGGCCCTACGTTCCGCTCGACGACTCCTACCCCGCCGACCGCCTGCGGATGGTGGTCGAGGGAGCGGAGTGCCGGCTCGCGGTCGCCGACCC